>NZ_JBHSQK010000070.1:0-63028 GCF_042658055.1 Pseudonocardia lutea | reverse complement strand
GAGGTGCGGGCCCCTTCCGCGTTCTCTAGTGGATCTCCACGGGGTCGCCGACCTCCAGGTCCTCGTACCAGGCGACGGCGTCGTCGTGGCCGAGGTGGACGCAGCCCGCGGAGGGGTTCTGCGGGTTGCCCTCGTGGAAGGCGATGCCGCCGTCGGCGAAGAACACCGAGTAGGGCATCGGCGCGTCGTTGAACTCGGCGGACCTGTGGTCCTTGTCCTTCCACTGGACCTCGAAGTCCCCGATGGGGGTCTCCTTGCCCTGCCCGCCGTGCGAGATGCCCACCGGGCCGCGGGTGATCTTCCCGTCGTGGATCAGCCAGGCCTGGTTGTGGGCGAGGTCGACGCACGCCCGCGCCTGCTTCGAGCAGGGCGTGCCGTCCGTGGTGTTCCAGTGCCCGTCGTGCCCGTCGTCGGCGAACGCCGCGCCGGTGAGGGCCGCGCCGCCGAGCAGCGCGGTGAGCGCGCCGGCCGCGGCGAACCCGGTGATGCGTCGCCGGCCGCCCTCGGCGCGCCAGGCGTGTCGTGCCATCGTCTCGTCGTCCCTTCGCCCGTTCCCGAAGCGGCAACGACGGCGCGCGATACAGGTGACGGGACGTGACCGCAAGTCGACCGGACGTGCCCGGAGTCCGGATCGTCCCCGGCGGGTCACCGGCCCGTCAGGGCTGCCGGGACGGCCGGGAGGGAGCACGATGACCTCCAGAGCCCACCACGCAGCCGCGATCGACGAGGAGCGCCGCCATGCCCGATCTGAAGCCCCGGTCCCACCAGGTCACCGACGGCATCGAGCGCACGGCCGCCCGGGGCATGCTCCGGGCCGTCGGGATGCGCGACGAGGACTTCGCCAAGCCGCAGATCGGCATCGCCTCGAGCTGGAACGAGATCACCCCGTGCAACCTCTCCCTGCAGCGCCTGGCGCAGGCGGCCAAGGAGGGCGTGCACCGCGCGGGCGGGTACCCGATGGAGTTCGGCACGATCTCGGTCTCCGACGGCATCTCCATGGGCCACGTCGGCATGCACTACTCGCTGGTCAGCCGCGAGATCATCGCCGACTCGGTGGAGACGGTCGTCGAGGCCGAGCGGCTCGACGGCACCGTGCTGCTCGCCGGCTGCGACAAGTCCCTGCCCGGCATGCTGATGGCCGCCGCCCGGCTCGACCTGGCCGGCGTGTTCGTCTACGCCGGGTCGATCCTGCCCGGGCACGTCGACGGTCGCGAGGTCAACATCGCCGACGCGTTCGAGGCCGTCGGGGCGTGCGCGCGCGGGCTGATCAGCCGCGAGGAGCTGGCCGAGATCGAGCGGGCGATCTGCCCGGGCGAGGGCGCGTGCGGCGGCATGTACACGGCGAACACGATGGCCAGCGCGGCCGAGGCGCTGGGCATGGCGCTGCCGGGCTCGGCCAGCCCGCCCGCGGTCGACCGGCGGCGCGACGGCATCGCCCGCGCGTCCGGCGAGGCCGTGGTCGGGCTGCTGGAGAAGGGGATCACGGCCCGGCAGATCCTGACCCGGGAGGCGTTCGAGAACGCGATCGCCGTCGTCCTGGCGTTCGGCGGCTCGACCAACGCGGTGCTGCACCTGCTCGCCGTCGCCGCCGAGGCCGGGGTGCCGCTGGAGCTCGACGACTTCAACCGGATCGGCGACCGCGTCCCGCACCTGGCCGACGTCAAGCCCTTCGGCGCGCACGTGATGAGCACGGTCGACCAGGTCGGCGGCGTGCCCGTGGTGATGAAGGCGCTGCTCGACGCCGGCCTCCTGCACGGCGACGCCCTCACCTGCACCGGTCGCACCGTCGCCGAGAACCTCGCCGAGATCGACCCGCCGGACCTCGACGGCACGGTGATCCGCGCCCTGACCGACCCCATCCACCCGACGGGCGGGATCACCATCCTGCGCGGGTCGCTGGCCCCGGACGGTGCCGTGGTCAAGTCCGCGGGCTTCGACGCCGCCGAGTTCCGCGGGCGCGCCCGGGTGTTCGACGGCGAGCAGGGCGCGCTCGACGCCGTCGCCGACGGCACCGTGGTTCCCGGCGACGTCGTGGTGATCCGGTACGAGGGCCCGCGCGGCGGCCCGGGGATGCGGGAGATGCTCGCGGTCACCGGGATGATCAAGGGCGCAGGCCTGGGCAAGGAGGTCCTGCTGGTCACCGACGGCCGGTTCTCCGGGGCGACCACCGGCCTGTGCATCGGGCACGTCGCGCCGGAGGCGACCGACGGCGGCCCGATCGCGCTGGTGCAGGACGGTGACCCGATCGTGCTGAACATGGCCACCCGCACCCTCGACCTGGACCTGCCGGAGGAGGAGCTGGAGAAGCGCCGCGCCGACTGGACGCCGCGGGACCCGGGGCGCCGTCGGGGCGTGCTGGCCAAGTACGCGAGACTCGTGGGGTCGGCGGCGCAGGGGGCGGTCTGCTCCCCGGAGTGAGGGCGCCGGAACGCGCGCGAGGAGCGGTGTGGGGAAGAAGCAGCAGGCGCGGGGCCAGAAGCGGGCGGCGAAGGTCGCGGCGCGCCGGAAGAAGGTCAGGCGGACGCAGGAGCCCCTGCGCCCCGTCGTGACCCTGCCCGGGCTCGACGAGTACGGGCCGGACGACAGCCTCGAGCCCGGCCTCGGGCAGGACCTCGCCGAGGAGCTGGAGGCCGTCGAGGAGATGCGCTACGCGGTGGCGGAGATCCGCACCGTCCGCGCGGTCGGCCCGTACGACGGCAACCCCGAGTGGCTGGAGGTCCTGGAGGCCAACGTCGACGCGCTCGCCGGGGCAGAGGAGGACGACCTGGTCGTCGAGATCATCGACGACCGGGTGCGGCGGGCCGTCGCGGACACCCTCGCCTCGTCCTCGCCCGAGCCGGCGCGCGAGGAGGTCCGCTGCCTGGTGGCGTCGGACGGCGAGATCGCCCCGCCCGACCTCGCCCCGGACGACCCGAGCGGCGCGCCCGCCCAGGCCCTGGCCTTCGCCGTCCTGATCGGCTGGCTGGCGAACCGCGGCCCGCGCCCGATCCCGGCGGCCGCCCGCACCCGGGTGCCGGAGTGGGTCCGGTCCACGCTGGGTGCGGAGCCCGCGGCCGCCGTCGACCGCGTGATCGGGATCCTGGGCTCGGACGCCGAGCGCGCCGAGGCGATCGGGCCGGTCGCCGAGGAGCTCGGCGACGACTACCTCGCCGCCCTCCTGTGGGTCGCCGCCGGCCTCGTCGCCCTCTACGGCGAGGGCGACGTCGCCTTCCTGCCCGGCCCCGACGCGCAGGGCTGAGCACGGAGGTCCGCGTACGGCCCGGCCCGTCGGGCAGGGGGGACGATCCGGACCGGGCGGAGGCACGTCCGAGTCGATCGTCGACACCCATCTCTGGCGCCGGGCGGCGACCTGACCGCTCACGCGGAGCGGGCCGCGTCTCCCTCCTCCCACGCCTTCTCCAGCAGCCGGAGGAGGGCGTCGGCGGGCTGGGCTCCGGAGGCGCCGTAGGTCGCGTCGACCACGAAGAACGGGACCCCGGTGATGCCGTGGCGGCGGGCCCGGTCCTCGTCGGCGCGGACCGCGTCGAGGTACTCGTCCGACCCGAGGACCCGGTCCACGGCGCCGGCCTCGAGGCCCGCGTCGACGGCCAGGCGGCGCAGGGCCTCCGGCTCGCCGATCGGCTCGCCCTCGGCGAAGTACGCGTGCTGCAGCCGCTCCTTCAGCGTCTCCTGCAGCGTCGCCCCGCCGGCCTCCCAGGCCAGGTGCAGCAGCCGGTGCGCGTCGACCGTCGAGCCGTCCTGCGCCGCCTCGAACCGGAACTCCACGCCCTCCTCCGCACCCATCGCCGCCATGCGGTCGTGCATCGCGCGGACCTGCGCGCGGTCGCTGCCGAACTTGGCGGCGAGCCGCTGCTCGCGGTCGCCCTCGTACCGCCGGGGCGCCCCCGGGTCCAGCTCGAAGCTGCGGTAGCGCACCACGACCTCCGCGGCGTGCGGGAAGCGCGCGAGCGCGGCGGCGAACCGGCGCCGCCCCAGGGCGCACCACGGGCAGACGACGTCCGACCAGATCTCGACCTTCACCCCTCGCCCAACCCCGGACGCGTCAACCGGATTCCGCCGTCCGGCTCACAGGGTCCTCTCAGCGCCGTCCTACCCCCGGGACGGCGATCCGGGCCATGGTCGAGGGGTGCGACCGAGGGGGAACGGACGGGGGAGCGGAGCGCGCACAGGGGGGAGCAGACCGCCCGAGGGGCCGGACCGCGGGACGGTGGCGCGGGCGTCGACGGGGGACGCGGCGGCGATCGAGGAGGTCCTGCGGATCGTGCGGCCCTTCGCGCTGCGCTACTGCCGCGCGCGGACGACGACCACGCTCCCGGGCGTGACGGCGGAGGACCTCGCCCAACAGGTCTGCATCGGGGTGCTCGGCGCGCTGCCCCGGTACGAGGACCGCGGCCTGCCGTTCCTCGCGCTGGTGCACCGGATCGCGGTGCACGAGGTGGGCGACGCCTACCGCGCGGCCGCGCGCAGCCCCGAGCTCGCCGACCTGGTCCCGGACCGGCCCGACCACGCGACCGGTCCGGAGGAGCACGCCCTGGTGCACGACGACCTCGCGCGGCTGCGGCCCGCCCTGGACCGGCTGAGCCCGACCGCCCGCGAGGTCCTGGTGCTGCGGGTGGCGCTGGGCCTGTCCGCGGACGAGACCGCGGCCGTCGTGGGCAGCACCCCCGGGGCGGTGCGCGCGATGCAGCACCGGGCGCTGGTCGCGCTGCGCCGGCACGCCCGGGAGGCCGGGATCGCTCCTGGTGCCACCGCGGAGATCGCACGCCGCTGACCTGCGGCCCGCGGTGATGTCCGGTCCCCTTACCTCCCGGTAACACGCCGGATCCGGAGCGGACACACGGGAGATCCACCGTGGCGGTATGCAGGAGAGCCTCGGGGAGCCGGTGGGGGGTCGGGAGCACGCCGACGCCCTGGCCGGCCCGTCGCCGACCGCCGGGGTCGGCGTGATCGTGCCCTTCGACTTCGCGCTGGACCGCGAGCTCTGGCGCTGGGTGCCCGACGACGCCGCCCTGCACGTCACGCGCACCCCGTTCGTGCCGTCGCCGGTCACCGCGGAGATGGCGCGGGCGATCTCCGATCCCGAGCCCGTGCGCCGGGCCACGCGGGACGTCCTGGTCCCCGAGCCCGGCGTGGTGGCCTACGCCTGCACCTCCGGGAGCTTCGTCGACGGGGCGGCCGGCGAGATCGCGCTGACCGGGGTGATCCGCGAGGCCGGGGCGCCGCACGCGCTCACCACCGCCGGAGCGCTGGTGGAGGGCCTGCGGTCGCTCGACGCGCGCCGCGTCGCCGTCGTCACGCCCTACGTGGACGACCTCACCCGCCGGCTCGAGGAGTTCCTCGCCGCGCACGGGGTCGAGACGGTCGCGAGCGTCGGGCTGGGGCTGCTCGGCCAGATCTGGCGGGTGTCCTACGACGAGGTCGTGCGCGCGGTGCGCGCCGCCGACCGGCCCGAGGCCGAGGCCGTGTTCATCAGCTGCACCAACCTGTCCACCTACGACGTGATCGCCCCGCTGGAGCGCCTGCTCGGCAAGCCGGTGATCACCGCGAACCAGGTGACCATGTGGGCCGCGCTGCGCGCGGTCGGGCACCGCGCCGTCGGACCGGGCCAGTCGCTGATCCACGGCACCGCGGGATCGGTGCCGCCGCCGCACCTGCGCGTGGTGCCCGACCAGCCGACCCACGACGGGGAGCCGGGCGGCCGGGGCGGCGGCCCGGAGGACCCTCAGGTGCTGCACAAGGTCCGCGTGCGGCTGCCCGACGAGTCCGGCGCGCTCGCCCGGCTCACCGGGGCCGTCGCCCGCACCGAGGGCAACATCCTCGGGCTCGCCGTGCACGGGCAGGACTCGCGGTCGGTCGTCGACGAGATGTTCGTCGGGTCCGCCCGCGGCGCCGACGAGCTGGCCCGGGCCATCCGCGAGGGGCTCGGCACCGAGGACGCCGGCGCCGTGCTCGTCACCCCCGCGGACCCGCACGACCTGGTCGACGCCCCGACCCGCGCCCTCGACCTCGCCGTGCAGGCCGTCGGCGGGGCGGCGGCGGGGGACGACTCCGCGCTGGCCCGCGGCCTCGGCGCGCTCGTCCACGCCGACGACGTCCGGCACCGGCCGGCCGAGCCCGCGCCGGACCCGCACGTCCTCGCGGTGCCCGCACCCCGCGGCGGCTGGCTGGTCGCGACCCGCGACTGGGCGCCGTTCACCGTGACCGAGCAGGCCCGCGCGGAGGCCTTCCTGCGCGCGGCCGACCTGCGGCCCGTCCGGCCCCGCTGGGAGATCGTGCTGCTCTCGGGCGACGAGCTGGTCGCCGAGCCCGCCACCGGCGACGAGGTGGGCGCGGTCGAGGACCTGCTCTGCGCCTGCCTGGCCGCGCTGGGGCCGGGAGAGGGCCACCCCGCCGGCTGGACCGACCGCGAGCTGCGCCACCTCCTGATCACGCCCCGCGGCCCCGCCCTCGTGGTGCGCGACGCGGCGGGCACGCTCGTCGCGCTCGGAGCGGTGCTGGAGGGGGCGCCCGGGCACGACGAGCAGCGCTCCCCGCACGACGAGGAGACGGTCCTGCTCGTGCACCCGCACTACCGCGGGATGCGGCTCGGCCGGTGGCTGCGCAGACGCCTCGCCGCGCGCCCCGGTGTGGGCCGGGCCCTAGGGTGAGGGCGTGCCACTCCCCGAGAACTGGTCCCAGTGGAAGGACACGATCGACGTCGGTCGGTACGACGCGCGCTGGGACGCCCTGGCCGCCGCCGGGAAGAACGTCCACGGCGAGGTCGATCTCGTCGCCGCCTACTCCCCGGCCTCGGTGCTCGACGGCGGCTGCGGCACCGGGCGCGTCGGGATCGAGCTGGCGCGCCGCGGCATCGCGGTGGTCGGCGTCGACCCCGACCCGGACATGATCGCCGCCGCCCGGAGCAGGGCGCCCGAGCTGCGCTGGATCCAGTGCGGGCTGGAGGACCTGGCGATCGAGGAGCGGTTCGACGTCGTCGTGCTGGCCGGGAACGTCATCCCGTACGCGCGGGAGCGCGCCGGCGTCGTCGCCGGCAGCGCCCGGCACCTCGCCCCGGGCGGCCGGCTGATCGCCGGGTTCACCCTGCAGGTCGGCTGGCCGGGCCTCGACGAGTACGACGCCTGGTGCACCGCCGCCGGGCTCGCGGTCGAGGACCGCTTCGCGACCTGGGACCGCGAGCCCTACACCGGCGGCGGTTACGCGGTCTCGGTGAGCCGGAAGCCCGCGTAGCCCCTGGCGGCGACGTCGTCGCAGATCCGCCGGTAGGGCCCGACGCCACCGACGTACGGCAGCAGGACCCGCGGCTTGCCGGGCACGTTCGCCCCCAGGTACCACGAGTTCGCGTGGTGCATCAGGGTCTGCGCGCCTGCCTCGGCGACGTGCGCGGTCCACCGTTCCTGCGCCTGCTCGTCGGCCTCGATCGTGCGGCCGTCGAGCGCGGCGAGGCAGTCGGTGATCCAGTCGACGTGCTGCTCGATCGACACCAGCATGTTCGACAGCACCGACGGGCTGCCCGGACCCGTGATCGTGAACAGGTTCGGGAAGCCGGCGACGCCCAGGCCCAGGTAGGTGCTCGGGCCCTCGGCCCACGCGTCGCGCAGCCGCACGCCGTCGCGGCCGCGGACGTCGACGGCGAGCAGCGCGCCGGTCATCGCGTCGAACCCGGTAGCGAGCACCAGGTCGTCGACCTCGACCAGCTCGTCGGTGGTGCGGACCCCGGTGGGCTCGACGGCGACGATCGGCGTCTTCCGCAGGTCGACGAGCCGCACGTGCGGGAGGTTGTAGGTCTCGAAGTAGCCGGTGTCGAGGCACGGGCGCTTGGTGCCGAAGGGGTGGTCCTTCGGGCCGAGGGCGTCGGCGGTCTCGGGGTCCTCGACGACCTCGCGGATCTTGCCGCGGATGTACTCGGCGACCGTGTCGTTCGCCTCCAGGGTGAGCGCGAGGTCCCCGAAGGACTGCCGGAAGGACCCCAGGCCGCCCTTCGCCCAGGCCGTGTCGAACGCCGCGACGCGCTCCTCGGGCGTCACGGACAGCGCTGAGACCTCGGACGGGGTGCCGAGCAGGCCGGCGAGCGACTCCCGGGCCAGTTTCCGGTAGCGGGGGTAGTCCGCCTTGCGGGCCGCCTGGGTCGCGGTGTCGAGGGGTGCGTTGCGCGCGGGCACGACGTAGTTGGCCGTGCGCTGGTAGACGGTCAGCTCCGCGGCCTGCGCGGCGATGACGGGGATGGACTGCACGCCGGAGGAGCCCGTGCCGATCACCGCGACCCGGCGCCCGGTGAAGTCGACCCCCTCGTGCGGCCAGCGCGAGGTGAAGTAGGTGGGGCCGGCGAAGTCCCCCACCCCGGGCAGGTCCGGCTCCTTCGGTACGGACAGGCAGCCGGTGGCGAAGACGACGTAGGTGGCGGTGACCTCCTCGCCGCCGTCCGTGCGGATCTCCCAGTGGCCTTCGCGCCAGGTGGCGTGCGTGACCCGGGTGTCGAAGGTGATGTCGCGACGCAGGTCGAAGCGGTCGGCGACGTGCTCGGCGTAGCGCAGGATCTCCGGCTGGGCGGGGTAGCGCTCGGTCCACTCCCACTCCTGCTCCAGCTCGGGGGAGAAGGAGTAGGAGTACTCGAGGCTCTCGACGTCGCAGCGGGCGCCGGGGTACCGGTTCCAGTACCAGGTGCCCCCCACGCCGCTGCCGGCCTCGAACACCCGCGCGCGCAGGCCCAGGCCGCGCACCCGGTGCAGCTGGTACAGGCCGGCGAACCCGGCCCCCACGATGACGACGTCGCTGTCGACCATCAGCACTCCCTCGTGTCGGCGGTCACTCGACTATGCCTCACGAACAGTTGCCTTGCTAAGCGTTCGTTCAGTCGATTTCGGTCGGTCGCGCGACGGGCAGCGCCTCGCCGCCCTCGGGCCGCTCGAACTCGACCCGCACCTTCGTGCTCGGGACGAGCCGCTCCGGGTCGGTCCCGACGACCTGCATCTCGAGCCACGGCCCCTCATCGAGCTCCACGAGCCCGACCGGGGTGCGGACGGCCCCCTCCGTCGACCGGGCATGCACGACGGTCCAGGAGACCAGCACCCCGGTCCCGGCAGCCGGGGCCCACTCGAGGTCTCGGCCGGTGCAGGCGGGACAGGTCGCCGTGGCGGGCTCGGACAGGTGTCCGCAGGTGGTGCACCGGCGCAGCAGAAGCTCGCCGCGGGCGGTGCCGTCGAAGAACGCGGCCGAGGCCGCGTCCCGGTGGATGACGCCGACGGGCATGGGGTCCTCCGCTCTCAGTTCGGCCCGGTGCCGAGGATCAGGGTGCTGTGGTAGTCGAGGAAGCCGCCGTTGCCGCTGACCAGGACGACGTCGTGCCGCTCGGCCTGCCGGTCGCCGCCCTGCCCGCGAGCCTGGATCACGGCTTCCGACAGGGGCGTCATCCCCCAGAGGTAGTAACTCGACAGCTCGCCGCCGCCCGTGTTCACCCGCAGAGAGCCCGACGGGCCGAGCGCGCCGGACTCGGCGAGGGGGCCGCCCTCGCCCTTCTCGCAGAAGCCGTAGTCCTCCAGCGAGACGATCGTGGTGTAGGTGAAACAGTCGTAGATCTCGGCGACGTCGATGTCGGAGAGGGTCAATCCCGCCATCTTCAACGCTTCGGGACCCGACCGGGTCGCGCCCGACACCAGGCCGAAGTCGCTATCCCGCTCGCGCACGTACCCCGGATGGGCCTGAGCCCAGCCCAGGACGTGCACGGGGGGCTGGCGTAGGGCGGCTGCCCGATCCGCCGAGGTCACGACGACGGCGATCGCGCCGTTGCTTACCAGACAGCAATCGAGCAGGTGGAGGGGCTCGGCAATCCATCGGGACGCCTGGTGGTCCTCGAGCGTGATCGGCTCACGCATCTGTGCCAGCGGGTTGAGCGCCGCCCACTCGCGCGCTGCGACGGCGACAGCGCCGAACTGCTCGCTGGTGGTGCCGTAGGCCTGCATGTGCCGGCGCGCCGCCAGCGCGTACATCGACGGGGCTCCGCGCAGTCCCGCGGCGAAAGGCATCGCAGCGAAGCCCGTCGGGGTCGCCCGGCTCGTGGCGTACGCGTCGCCGGTGCCGCCTCCCTGCTGCAGCGGAGCGTCGGCGAACACGCACACGATGACGTCGACCATGCCCGAGGCCACCGCCATTGAGGCGTACTGCACCATCGCGCCCGCCGACGAGCCATAGGCCTGGATCTCGGAGAGCATCCGCAGGTCGCGGAGCCCGAGGTCCTTCTGCAGAGGAAGTCCGATGCCACGGGTGATGCCGGCGTTCGTGAGCAGCCCACCGACGTCGCAGAGGGCGAGGCCTGCGTCGTCGAGCGCCGCGCGGACCGCGTCAACCGCAAACTGGGCGGCCGTCCGGCCGTAGATCCGGCGGGTCATGTCGGTGATGCCGAGCCCGGCGATGACGGGCCTGCGGTGCGGCGCGGGACGGGGATCGGACAGGGACACGGCGGCTCCCGGCGGTCGACGACGCTGGCCGTCCAGATGTAGGCCGGTCCGGGCTCGCGTTCAACGGATCTGCCGCGGATCCGCCGAATTCCGTGCAGAACCACGAAGGCGTCCCGTCGGTTTCGTGGAGTGCACCAATCGACACCGATTGTGACCTGGGTCATGCTCGGGGGCGTCGTGACCGCGTTGGTCCACCGAACCCGCGGCCGTCCCCGTCGCTCGCCCGGCTTCACGTGGCGATCGGCGCCACGTCTGTACCGGGCCCCGAGCCCGGCCCACCCGATCGACGCACGAGGGGATCACTCATGGCATTCGCACCGATGACCGGGGTACGTGTCGTCGACTTCACCTGGAACGTCGCGGGCCCGACTGCGACGAAGGTCCTCGCCGCCCTCGGCGCGGACGTGGTCAAGGTGGAGTACCCGACCCGGCCGGACCCAGGGCGGGTGTTCTCCTTCTCACCGGTCGTGCCGGGCGTCTACGACAGCGGTGGCTTCTTCGCCGACCTGAACATCGGCAAGCGCAGCCTGACCGTCGATCCCCGACAGCCGGCAGGCCTGGCCCTGGTGGAAGAGCTGGTCGAGGCCGCCGACGTGCTCGTCGAGAGCTACTCGCCGCGGGTGATGGCCGGGTGGGGGCTCACCTTCGACCGGATGTGCGAGCTCAACGACCGGATCGTCTACCTCAGCATCTCGGGCTTCGGGCACTCCGGGCCGCACGGCAGCTATGTCAGTTACGGGCCGACGGCGCAGGCCGCGAGTGGCGTCACCTATGCGTCGGGCGAGCCGGGTCGCCCGCCCGCGGGCTGGGGTTACTCGTTCCTCGACGTGATGACCGGTTACCAGGCAGCCTACGCGGTGACCGCCGCTCTGGCCCCCGTCGAGCGGGCCGCCACCCGGATCGACCTCTCACAGGTTGAGACGGGCGCCGCGATGCTGGCGCCGCTCCTGCTCGACGCCGCGGTCAACGGCACCGACACCACCGCCGGGCCGTTTCCCCCGGGCAACCGCAGCGCCTGGCCGGGTAGCGCCATCGACGGCTACCGGTACGAACGGGGCGCGCCCTATGGCGTCTACCGCACCGCCGACGACGGCACGGACGGCTTCTGTGCGATCACCGTGCTCGACGACGCCCAGTGGGCGGCGCTGCGGGACTGCATGGGCGACCCGGACTGGGCCCGCGACCCCGCCTACGCCACCGCCGGCGGGCGGATTGCGGAGCAGGACACCCTCGACGCGCACCTCACCGCGTGGACCGTCCTGCACTCCAAGTACGACCTGATGGCGCGGCTTCAGGCGGCAGGGGTCCCGGCCGGGGCGCTGCAGAGCGGGCGGGACCGCCTCGAGCACGATCCGTCGCTGCGGGCGCGGGAGGTCTTCCAACGCCGCACCCACGCGTGGGTGGGGGAGCACCGCTTCGGCTCGCTGCCCGTCCACATTGACGGCGAGCCGCTCGCGTTGGCGGACCGCTGGCCGCTACTGGGAGCCGACACCGACGCGGTTCTCGCCGAGTGGCTCGGCGCGGACCCGGCCCGCTGCGCGGATCTGCGCGAGTCGGGCGTCACCTGGCCCGTCGGCCTGCCCCTCCCCTCCTACTACCCGCAGGCGGTGTGATCCGACATGACCGTGCCGACCCTTCCGCTCGCGGGCGTCCGCGTCGTCGAACTCGATGACGGTGACGCCCAGTACACCGGGATGCTGCTCGCCGCGCTCGGCGCCGACGTCGTCAAGGTCGAGCCTCCGGGCGGGGCACCCGCCAGGAGTGCGGGCCCCTTCGTCGGCGGCGTCGATGACGGCGCGCACAGCCTGCCGTTCCTGCACTACAACGTGGCGAAGCGGTCCGTCGTGCTCGATCTCGACCGGCCCGCAGACCGCGCGGCTCTGCACGAGCTGGTCGCCGCGGCGGACGTCCTGCTCGACGGCCTCGGGCCGAACGGCGCCGCCGCGCACGGCCTCGACGACGACACCCTCGAGGTCCTGGCCCCCGGGCTGGTGCACGTCCTGGTGACCCCGTTCGGCCGCACCGGCCCGTGGCGCGACCACCGCGCATCGGACGTGGTCTCGATGAGCCTCGGCGGGGTCACCGGACAGACCGGGTACGACGCCGTCGGCGACGAGCCGGGTACCCCGATCACGCCGGTCGGGCACCAGCCCCGGCACTTCGGCGGCGTGCTCGCCGCGGTGTACGCCGTCGCCGCGCTGCGCGACCGCCCCGCCCATCGAGTGCGAACACTCGACGTGGCCCTGCACGACAGCATCGCCGTCTCCACGGAGATCCCAGTGTCGTTGTGGGAGTTCGGCGGACAGGAGGTGTTCCGGCACACCGGACGGCACGCTGCCGCGGTGTTGCACAACCCGGAGTGGCAGTTCCGGTGTGCCGACGGCGGCTACCTCTGCGCGCTGACCCTATACCTCAACGACCGTCGCTTCGCCGCCATCCTGGACTGGTTCGACGGCGCAGGGTTCGCCCACGACCTGCACGCGGAGCGGTTCGTCGCCGAGGCGGACCGGGTGGCCAACATGGCGGAGATCGTCGACGCGATCGCGCGGTTCTGCGCCGGGCGCGACAGTGTGGAGCTGTTCCACGAGGCCCAGCGTCGGGCCCTGCCCTGGGCACGGATCCAGCCGGTAGCCGCGGTCGCCGCGGATCCCCACCTGCACGCGCGCGAGTTCTTCACTCCCGTCGAGGGCCCGGACGGCACACCCGTGCCCCATCCCGGGCTGCCGTGGCGCGGGATGCCGACGGTGTTCACCGCCCCGCCCGGCCGGGTGCGGGCGCCGCACGCAGGCGAGGACACTGCCACGGTCCTCGGCACGCTGCGCGCGGCCGACCCGGTCGCGGGGGGCTGAGCCGTGCGGCGGCCCCCGGTCCGGCTCGTGCTGGCCGCGCTGTGCGTACTCCTTCTCGCTGGCTGCGGTACGGCCTCCGCGGGGCAGGGCGACGGGCGCATCCTGCGCTACGGCGCGGACCTGACTCCCGGCGGTGGCCCGATCTTCGATCCCGTGCAGTCGTCGCGCTCGCTGACGCCCAACCAGAACTCCTGGCTGGACCTGATCTTCGACCGGCTGATCTACCGGGACGACGACGGCACCCTGCGGCCCGGGCTGCTCACGAAGTGGGAGGCACCCGACCCGCTCACCGCGGTGCTGACCGTGCGGGAGGGCGTGCGGTTCCAGGACGGGACCCCGCTCGACGCCGAGGCGCTCCGGTTCAACTGGGAGCGCGCCCTGGCCGAGCCGACGCTGTCGAAGCCGCCGGACTTCCGGGCGTTCGCCTCGATGGAGGTGGTCTCGCCGCTGGCCCTGCGCCTGCACTACAAGGCGCCGGTCACCGCCTATGCGTTCAACGTGACCTTCACCCGCTCGTCGGCCTTCGGGCAGATCGCGTCCCCGACCGCGGTGCGGGATTTGGGGGCGGGGCTCAACGCCGCGCCCGTCGGCGCGGGTCCCTACCGGTTCGAGCGGCTGGACCGGGGTGCGTTGCTCTCGGTCCGGCGCTGGGACGGGTACTGGGACCCGGCCGCCCAGCACCTCGACGGCGTGGACTTCGTGCAGAACGGGCGGGGCGCACCGATGATCTCGGCGCTTGCCGCCGGGCGGATCGACCTCGCCCCGGTCAGCCTGTCGGACATCCCCGTCGTGGAGTCCCGCGAGGGCCTCGGAACGCTGGTGAAGCCGGGCAACGAGGTCCTCTATTTCCAGATGCGGCTGGACCGCCCGCCGTTCTCGGTGCCGGGGGTGCGGGAGGCGCTGTCCTGGGCCTTCGACCGATCCATGGTCAACGACGTCGCCTACGCCGGGGCCGGGCAGCCGACGCAGACGATGTACTACCCGGGCTCGCCCTATCACTCGACGGAGTTGGAGGGCTCGCCCCGCTACGACCCCGTGCGGGCCAGGGAGATGCTCGCCGCGGCTGGCTACCCGGACGGTTTCCGCATCGGGATGCTCGTGCAGAACCAGCCGGTCATGGTGGCCGCGGCCGAGGTGTTGCAGGCGCAACTGGACCAGATCGGGGTCGAGGTCGAGATCAACGTCTCACCGAACTACATCAACGACGCCCTCGCCAAGCCGGACTCGATCATGGCGTCGACCGTGAACTACTCGGTGCCTGACAGCTTCCTCGTCAGTAAGGCTCGGCTGGGCCTCGGGTACAGCAGTGCCGCATTTGACGCGGCCTACGCCGCCACCCTGGGGGCGACCGACAGGGAGGCCGAGATCGCGGCCAACACCGCGCTCCAGTCCGTCGAGGTCGCCGACAAGCCGATGCTCTTCCTCGCCCAGGAGCCGATTGCGGTCGGGATGCGGGCGGAGGTCGGCGGGGTCACCGAGGTGCGCGGCGACCTTGAAGGGCCGGATCTGCGCAACGCCTCGCTGGGCCCGCGCCCGTAGGAGGGACGGAACTCATGCTCACACTCGTCGGCAGGCGATTGCTGTCGCTGATCCCAATCCTGGTCGTCGTCTCGTTTGCCGTGTTCATGCTGACCTCGCTGCTGCCGGGGGATCCGGCCGTCACCCTTGCCGGCGGCCCGAATGCGACCCCACAAGCGGTCGAGGCAATCCGCCAGCGGTTGCACCTCGACCAGCCCTTCGTCCTGCAGTACCTGTACTGGCTCGGCGACGCAGTCCGGCTGGACTTCGGGACCTCCCTGTTCAGCGGGGTGCCCGTGATGGAATCCATCGGGCAGCGACTGCCGGTCACCGTCGGTTTGGTCGCCGCGGCCGTCGTCGTCGCGCTGGTGATCGCCGTGCCGCTCGGCACCCTCGCGGGCACCCGGCCCGGCGGGGTCGCGGACCGGATCAACCGGATCACCTCGACGCTCGGCGTGGGGGTCCCGAACTTCTGGTTCGCCGCCATCCTGATCGTGGTGTTCGCGGTTGGCCTGGGCTGGCTACCGCCCGCCGGCTACGTGCCCTTCACGGACTCGCCGCTGGGTTGGCTCCAGTCCATCCTGCTCGCGGCGGTGGCGCTGGGATTCTTCCTGTCCGCCGAGCTGAGCCGGCAGCTGCGGGCCGCGCTGATCGGCGAGTTGGGCAGCAACTACATCCGCACGCTCTGGGCCAAGGGCGCGTCGCCGCGGCGGGTGATCGGCGGCCACGCACTGCGAAACGCGGCGGGCCCCGCGATCACGGTCTTCGCCGTGCACGTCGGCTACCTGCTCGGCGGCACCGTGATCATCGAACAGATCTTCTCCATTCCGGGCCTCGGCTCGTACCTGCTCGACGGCATCGTCGGCGGCGACCTCCCGGTGATCCAGGGGGTGACCATGATCTTCGTCCTGTTCCAGGTCGGCATGAGCCTGCTAGTGGACATCAGCTACGCCGTACTCAACCCGAAGGTGCGGGTGGCCTGATGGCGAGCCCGTCCCAGACCTCCGGACGCCCGGCCACTGCGTCCCCCGTCGGGCCCGCCCCGGCGCGCCCCGTACCGAGGCGGGTCGCCCGACCCGGTGGCGCGGTGGTGCGCCGGTTGCTGAGCCGTCCGGCCTCGGCGGCGGCAGCCGGGTTCCTCGCCCTCGTCGTGCTGGTCGCGCTGTTCGCCCCGTGGATCGCGCCGCACGATCCGACGCTGCTCAACGTCGCCCCGCCGCTGTCGCCCTCGGGCCCCGGCCATCTGCTCGGCACCGACGACCTCGGCCGCGACATCCTCAGCAGGCTGATGTACGCGGCCCGGCTGTCGATCGCGGCGAGTTTCGCCACCGTGGGCATCGCACTCGTCCTGGCGCTATTCATCGGTCTGGTCGCCGGCTACAGCGGGGGCTGGGTCGACAACGTCCTCATGCGCATCACGGACGCCGGACTGAGCTTCCCGCCGCTGGTGCTGGCCCTGGCCGTCGCGGGCATCCTCGGCGCGGGCCTCGACAAGATCATTCTGGCGTTGGCCGTGGTGTTCACCCCCGGGCTCGCCCGGCTGATCCGTGGCCAGACGCTGGCGATCCGGGAGGAGACCTACGTTGAGGCGTCGCGGACCATCGGGACCCCGCGCCTGACGATCCTACGGCACCGGGTGCTGCCCAACCTGCGGTCGCCGCTGATCGTGTCGGTCTCCTTCTACCTCGGGACCGCGCTGCTGGCCGAGGCAGGGCTGAGCTACCTCGGGCTCGGGGCGCGGCCGCCCGAGGCGAGTTGGGGCAACATGCTGCGCCGCGCCTACGACCACGCGTTGTTCACCGAGCCGTGGCAGCTCGTCATCCCCGGCCTGGCGATCACCCTGACCGTGCTGTCGTTCACGGTGCTCGCAGACGGCCTCCGCCGGGTGTTGGGCGGGATCAAGGAACCTCGTATGCAGCGCGGGGAGAAGCGCGGGCTGACGGTGGTCGATCGTGCAGAAGTGGTGACTGAGCCAGCAGCGGAGGGCACCGCTCTGCGCGTCCGGGATCTCGCCGTGCGGTTCGCCCAGGGCAAGGGGCATCCGGTCGTGGAGGGCGTCGACCTCGACGTCCCGGCGGGCTCGGTCGTCGGTGTGGTCGGAGAGAGCGGATCCGGCAAGTCGGTGACGCTGCTGTCGGTCCTGCGGCTGCTCCCGCCCGCCGCCCGGCTCACAGCGGGCCGTGTCCAGCGGCGCGGCCGCGATCTGCTCGGCATGTCGTTCGAGGAGATTCGCGCGGTCCGCGGCGGCGACATCTCGATGATCTTTCAGGACCCTATGACCAGTCTGGATCCGGCCCGCACCATCGGCAGCCAGGTCGCCGAGTCGGTCCGGCTGCACAGCGAGGTCGACCGGGCGACCGCCCGTGAGCGGGCCCGGGAGATGCTCGAGCGTGTCGGCATCCCCGCAGCCGCCGAGCGGCTCGACGACTACCCGCACCAAATGTCCGGCGGCATGCGGCAGCGTGTCATGATCGCGATGGCGTTGGCGTGCAGGCCGCGGGTGCTGCTCGCGGACGAGCCGACCACGGCGCTCGACGTGACCATCCAGGCGCAGATCCTCGACGTCCTCCGGGACCTGCAACGCGAGCTCGACTTCGCAGTCGTCCTGGTCACCCACGATCTCGGTGTGGTCAGCGATCTCTGCGACCGGGTCGTGGTGATGTACGCGGGCGAGGTGGTCGAGGAGGGCCTCGTGACCGAGGTGTTCGCGCGGCCGCGGCACCCCTACACGGCGGGTCTGCTCGGCGCAATGCCACAGGTCGGCAGGCGGAACGAACGGTTGACGGTCATCCCGGGCACCGTGCCCGCCCTGGACCGGCTGCCGTCGGGCTGCCGCTTCCGGACCCGGTGTATCCACGCTCGGGCGCTGTGCGCGGAGGCTCCCGTCCCGCTGACGGATCTGGGCGGCGGCGATCGTGTGCGCTGCCGGCGGCACACCGACCTCGACCTGGAAGGGGCCCGTTGATGACGGTGACCGCGCCACCACTGCTGACCGCGACGGACCTGACCAAACGGTTCCCGATCCGCCGCGGCCTGCTCCGCCGCACCGTCGGCGAGGTCCGGGCCGTCGACGGCGTCGACCTCGCCCTGGCGCCGGGCACGACGCTCGGGCTGGTTGGGGAGTCGGGTTCCGGGAAGAGCACCGTCGGCAGGCTCGTGCTGCGCCTCGTCGAGCCCACCTCCGGGCGGATCGCGTTCGACGGCCATGACCTCGTCGGGTTGCCAGAGGCCGACCTGCGCACGCTCCGGCGCCGAATGCAGATGGTGTTTCAGGACCCCTACTCGTCGTTCGATCCGACCTCGCCGCTGGCCGACAGCGTCGCCGAGCCGATGCGGACGCACGAGGGGACGACCACGGCGGCCGCCCGCTTCCGCCTCGAGGAGCTCTTCGCGCGGGTCGGCCTGGCGGCTGAGCACCTCGACCGCTACCCGTCCCAGCTGTCGGGCGGGCAGCTCCAGCGCGCGGCGATCGCCCGGGCGCTGGCGGTCGGGGCCGACCTCCTCGTACTCGACGAACCGGTCTCGGCCCTGGACGTGTCGACCCAGGCGCAGGTCGTCAACCTGCTGCAGGACCTCCAGCGTGACCTCGGCGTGACCTACCTGTTCATCGCGCACGACCTGTCCGTGGTCCGGCACGTCAGCGACCGGATCGCGGTGATGTACCTGGGCACGATCGTGGAGGAGGGGCCGGCCGAGTCGGTCTACACCGCCCCGCGGCACCCGTACACCGAGGCGCTGCTCGCCGCGGTGCCCGACCCGAACCCGCTTCGCCAGCGAGCCCGGGAACGCGTCGTGCTGCGGGGCGACCTGCCGTCACCCACCGCCCCCCCGGCGGGCTGCCGGTTCCGGACCCGGTGCCGGTACGCAATGGACGTCTGCGCCACGGAGCCGCCTGTCGCGTTCGTGACGGATGACGGGGTCACCACGTACTGTCATCTGCACACCACGGGCCCGGTCCTGCAGGGCGCCCCGGTCGGGCGACAGCGGGAACCGTGAGCCCGCGTCGAGGATGACGGTGGCGGCGGGGCGTGTCCCGCGGGCGCGGAGGGCGGTGCGATGGCGCTTCGGACTCCCTCCGGTCCGGCTCGCCGGTTCCGTCGCGCGGGTCCGGAGGTGAGCTCCACCGAGCGGGTGCCGGTCGCGGAGGTCTACGAGACCCTCGCGTCCTGGCTGCACACTCTCGACGAGCTCGGATCCGAGGTCGACCGCTTCACCAAGCTCGGCGACTTCCTCGATCATGTCGCGGCCACCGCTGTCACCATGCTGGGCTACGACCACGCCATGGTCCTGACGATGGACGATCGGGGGATCATGCGGGCGGCCGGTTCGCATGCGCTGAGTCCCGACTACGTCCGCAATGTATGGATCCCGCCACCGCGGGCGGGAACCCGCCCCTGGACGCCGGTCCGCGAGGCCTACCGGACGGGGGCGCCGTCGTGGGTGTCCGACGTCGAGCGCGAGCCGCGGTTGCACTACTTCCATCCGGTCTTCCGGCGTGAGGGCGTCCGGTCGTACGGTTGTTTCCCGCTGCGTTCGGGCGAGGGCTGCGTCGGGGTGCTCACCGTGTACCTGCGCCGGGTGCACGAGTTCTCACCGCTCGAGACCACGGTGATGAGTGCGTTGGCCGGGTTCGCCGCGTCGGCGGTCCGTGCTGCCACCCTCCGACAGGAGCGCGACGCCCGGTTCGCCGAGCAGCAGGCGCTGCTCCGTTACCGCGAGCGTGCTGCGGAGATCCACGACACGCTGATGGGAGTGGTCCTCGCGCGCGGTGGCCTCTCCGGAGTGGTCGATGCACTCGCCCGGCTCCTCGACGGCACCGTCGTGATCGCGGACCTGTCCGGGCGGGTGCTGGCGGTGGGTGACCACCTCGACCGACCCCGGGAGATCCGCGAACTGGCGCGGACGGTGTCGGCTGCCGGGACGGGCGCGGCGCCGCCGGCCGGGGTGCGGCACGCACCGGTCGCGGTGGAGGGGACGGAGGTCGGGCGGGTGTGGGCGGCGGTCTCGCCGCAGCTGGACCCCATGCTCGTCCGGCAGGCCCTGGGCCACGGCGCCGTCGCGGTGGCCGTCCACATGCTGGGCGAGCGGGTCCAGCTGCAGAGCAGGCAGCGTGCGGACTCCGCCCTGCTCGGCGAGCTCGTCGCCCTGCGTCCCGGCGACCCCGTCGACGAGGTGCTGGACCGCGCGCAACGCCTCGGCTACCGACTGCGGGGCCGTTTCCACGTACTGGTCGTCGGAAGCACCGGACGTCGCGAGCCGGACGAACAGGCGGTGCTGGTGCCCGCGCTCCGGGACCGCATGGACGGCCTGGTCACCGGGGCGCTGGTGGCGGCGCACCGCGGCCGGATCGCCGTCCTGGTGCCGGAGGGCGACGGCGTCGAGGGCTTCGAGGGCGGGCCCGCCGCCACTGCGGAGGCGCTGGCCGCGGCCGCTGCGCGCTGCGCCGCGGACGGTGTGCGGGTGGTCGTCGCCGGGACGTGCGCCCACCCGGCGGAGCTCGACGAGCAGCTGGACTTCGGGAGCCGGGTGGCCGCGCTGGCCGGACGCGACCGCTATGAGGGCGGGAGACCGATCGTCGTCGACGGCCGTCGCTTCGGTATCTACCGCATAGTGCTGGCGTCCGCGTCGCCGGACCGGCTGTCCGGGGTGCGGGACGAGATCCTCGGCCCGTTGCTCGCCTACGACGCCGAACACCGCAGCGATCTGGTGCCCACCGTCGAGTGCTTCCTACGGCACGGGATGCGCGTGAAGGACACCGCCCGTGAACTGGTGATCCACGTGAACTCGCTGGCCTACAGGCTGCGTCGGGCGGAGGAGATCCTCGGGTTCGAGGTCCGCGCCGCCGAGACCCTGGCCCAGCTGCAGTTCGCCCTCCAGCTCGACGCGCTGTTGCGCGCCGGCCCGAACTGAGTCAGGGCCGGGCGAGGATCTCGCCGTGGGGGACGAGGAACCACCCGTCGTCGCTGGCGGCCCAGGCCCGCCAGGCCGCGGACATGTCCTCGAGGTCGGCGCGGGTGGCGAGGCCGCGGTCCACCGCCTGGGTCGCGATCGAGGAGGACACGATCCGGTCCGCCCACAGCCCGCCCCACCACGCGCGGGTCTCCGGGGTGGCGTAGCACCAGACCGAGGCGGACGGGGTGATCTCGGTGAACCCGGCGGCGCGGGCCCAGGAGAGGAGGCGGCGGCCGGCGTCGGGCTCGGCGTGGTTGCCGTGCGCGACGGCGCGGTAGAGGGTGAGCCAGGCGTCGAGGCGCTCGTCGTGCGGGAACCAGGTGAAGGCCGCGTAGTCCGCGTCCCGGGCGGCGACGACCCCGCCGGGCCGGGCGACCCGGCGCATCTCGCGCAGCGCGGCGACCGGGTCGGAGAGGTGCTGCAGGACCTGGTGGGCGTGGACGACGTCGTAGGAGCCGTCCGGGTCGGCGAGGCCGTAGACGTCGTCGACGGCGAAGTCGACGCCGTACTCGACCCCGTCGCCGAGGGCGCGGGCCTCGGCCAACGGCTCCTCGACGACGTCGATCCCGCGGACCCGCCCCGGCGCGACCCGCGCGGCCAGGTCGTGGGTGATGGTGCCGGGCCCGCAACCGACGTCGAGCACGTCGAGGCCGGGGCGGAGCAGCGGCGCGAGGTACGCGGCGGAGTTCCCGACGGTCCGGTTGCGGTGCGAGCGCAGGACCGAGTCGTGGTGGCCGTGCGTGTAGGTGTCGCTCACTCAGCGGACCCTACGGATCCGGACGGGGCCGCGGGCGGTGTCCGGGTCGACGACCTCCCCGCCCTGCGTGATCTCGACCTTTCCGGCCGCCACCAGGCGGCGGGCGGCGGCGCGGGCGGGTTCCATCAGGTCGCGCCAGTCCGTCGGGGAGACGCGGCGGGCGGCGTCGGAGGGGCAGATCGTGCCGGAGCGGGCGGCGAGCAGGTCCTCGATCGCCCTCTCCAGGTCCCGCTCGACGTTCACCGGCCCACCTCCTGTGCGTCGTCGATCCATAGTGCGCCCAGGAGTCGGTGTGGGGCGCGTTGTGGACCCATGGTGCGCCCAGGAGTCGGCGCGGGGCGCGTTGTGGATCCCTACGGCGCCGCGAAGCCGGCGTGGGGCGCGTTGTGGGTCCCCGACGCTCAGGCGGTCTCCGCGATCGCGCGGCGGCGGGTGCGCGAGCCCACGGCGACGATCGGCACGATCGCCAGGGCGACGATTCCCCCGGCCAGGGCGAGGGCCGGGAAGCCGGTCGCGGCGACGACGGCGCCGGAGGCCAGCCCGCCGCCGGCTCCGGCCGCGGCGACGCCGACGTCGACGGTGCCCTGGGTGGTGGCCCGCCGGTCGAGGGGCACGGCGTCGGTGATGATCGCGGTCCCGCTCACCAGGCCGAGGTTCCACCCCAGGCCCAGCAGCGCGAGCGCGACGGCGAGGACGACGACCGAGTCCCCGGGTGCGGTGGCGGCGAGCAGCCCGGCGGCGAGCAGCGTGATCCCGGCGAGCGCCGCGACGACGAGGCGCCCGTACCGGTCGACGAGCCAGCCGCTGGCCGGTGAGGGCAGGTACATCGCGGCGACGTGCACGGCGATCACGGCCCCGGCCGCGCCGACCCCGTGGCCGTGGGCGGCCATGTGCACCGGGGTCATCGTCATGACCGCGGCCATCACGAGCTGGGTGAGCACCATGACCGAGGCGCCCAGGGCGACGCCCGGGCCGGGGCGCCGCGTCCGGGCCGCCGTCGGGGCCGGGGTCTCGGCGGTCGGGTCGGTCAGCGCGGGAACCGGGGCCGCGGCGGCGCGGTCGCGGGCCACGCGGAGGGGGTCGGGGCGCAGCAGGATGCCGAGGACGAGCGCGGCGAGGAGGTAGGCGGCACCGGAGAGCAGGAACGGCCCGGCGAGCGGCGGGATGCCCCACGCCGCGGCGAACCACCCCGAGGGAGAGACCAGCGTCGGCCCGAGCACACCGCCGAGGGTGGTGGCGACGAGGACGGTGCTGACCGCGCGGCCGCGACGGGCCGGGGCGGCCAGGTCCGCGCCGGCGTACCGGGCCTGCAGGTTGGTCGCGGTGCCGGCACCGTAGACGAACAGCGCCGCGAACAGCAGCGGCACGCTGCCCGTGACGGCCGCGAGCACGACCCCGGCACTACCGGCGGCGCCGATCGCGTACCCGGTGGTCAGACCGGGTCGGCGGCCGAACCGCTGCGAGAGCCGGCCGACGCCGGCGGCGGTCGCGGCCGAGCCGATCGTGAACAGCGCGGCGGGCAGGCCGGCGAGGCCGGTGGCGCCGAGCATGTCCTCGGCCAGGAGGGCCCCGACGGTGATCCCGGCGGCGAGGCCGGCTCCGCTGAGGACCTGGGCCAGGACGAGCACGCGGAGGATGCGCCGCTGCTCCGGCGGCTCGGCCTCCTCGGGAGCGGGTGCCCGGCCGGCTTCCCGGGTCGGCTCCGGTGCGGGCTCGTGAGCCCGCGAGCCGCTCATCGCGCGGCCTCGCCGGCGACGGGCTGCCCGGCCAGTCGCCACTCCAGGAAGCCCTCGGCCAGCCGCACCGCGCGTCGGCCGTGCGCGGCGAGCAGCCGGACCGCGTCGTGGGAGAACACGCACAGGGCGCCGCGGCAGTAGGCGACGATCTCCTGGTCGGCGGGGATCTCGCCGAGCCGGTCGGCGAGCTCGTCGATCGGGATCGACATCGCGCCCGGGATGTGGCCGGCGGCGAACTCCGACCCGGGCCGCACGTCGAGGACCACCGCACGACCCTCGGCGACCCGGCGCAGCAGTTCCTCGCGGGTGATCTCCTCGGTGTCGTCGGGGCCGAGGTAGCTCCGTGTGGCCGGTCCGACGTCCGCGAGGCGGGCGTCGGCCACCTCGCGCAGTCGCAGCCACAGCGCGGCGACGTCCTCACCGGCCAGCGCGTACTCGATCGTCGTGCCGTGGCGGGTCGCCGTCACCAGACCGGCCCGCTTGAGCGCCTGCAGGTGCGCCGACGCCGTGGTCAGGCCCAGCCGGGCCGTGGCGGCGAGCTCGGCGACGCTGCGCGGGCCCTGCGCGAGCAGGTCCAGCAGCTCCAGCCGCTTGCCGTTGCCGAGCGCCTTGCCGATCCGGGCGAGCTGCGCGAACAGCGCGCCCTTGGCCGATTCCGCCGCCGTCGTCATCAGGTCCTCCATAAATCCATGGATTACCGTAGCATCGCCTCACCGTCGGCGGGTCGAACGCGCCCGGCCCGGCGACGCGGAGGCACGAGCCGGCCCATCGGGAGGGGGCGGAGGAGCGATGGTCACGCCCACGCAGGTCCGCGTGCACGCGGTGGTCGACGAAGGGCTGGGCAACTCCAGCTACCTCGTCGACCTCGGCGACGGGTCGGCGCTGGTGGTCGACGCGCCGCGGGACCTGCGGGCGGTGCACGCCCGGGCCCGCGCCGAGCGGCTGCGGATCCGGTTCGCCGCCGACACCCACCTGCACGCCGACTTCCTCTCCGGCGCGGTGCAGCTCGCCCGCGACGCGCGGGCGACCGTGCTCGCGTCGGCCGCCGGCGGTCGCCGGTTCCCGCACCGCGGGCTGCGCGACGGCGAGGAGGTCGACCTCGGCGGGCTGCGGCTGACCGCGCTGGCCACCCCGGGGCACACCGACGAGCACCTGTCCTTCCTGCTCTCCGACGGTGCCGCCCCGGTCGGGGTGTTCACCGGCGGATCCCTGATCGTCGGCTCGGCGGCGCGGCCCGACCTGCTCGGGCCGGACCGCACCGACGAGCTGGCCCGCGCCCAGTTCGCGTCGCTGCGCCGGCTCGCCGCCCTGCCCGGGCCCACGGCCGTGTGGCCCACGCACGGCGCCGGGTCGTTCTGCTCCGCCCCGCCCGGGGCGCAGCGCACCTCCACGGTCGCCCGTGAGCTGGCCACGAACCCCCTGCTCGCCGTCGGCGAGGAGCAGCGGTTCGTCGACACCCTGCTCGGCTCGCTGGGCAGCTACCCCGCCTACTTCCGGCGGCTGGGCGAGATCAACCGGCAGGGCCCGCCCGTGCTCGACACGGCCTCCGCCGGTGCCCTCGCCGCCCTGCCGGCGGCCGAGGTGCGGCGGCTGTGCGCCGACGGCGCGACGCTCGTGGACGTCCGCCCGGTCCCGGAGTACGCCGCGGCCCACGTCCCCGGCGCCCTCTCGATCGCCCTGCGGCCCCAGTTCGCCACCTGGCTCGGCTGGGTCGCCCCGGCCGACGGACCGGTCGTCGTCGTGCGCGACCCGGACCAGGACCCCGCCGACATCGTCTGGCCCGCCCTCGCCGTCGGCGTGGACCGGATCGTGGGCGAGCTCGCCGGCGGCCTCGACGCGTGGGCCGCCGCGGGGTACGCGACGACCGCGACGCGGGTCCTGCGTCCCGCTCAGCTCGCGGGGGAGGCCGTCGTCCTCGACGTCCGGCAGTCCGCCGAGTACACCTCCGGGCACCTGCCGGCCGCCCGGCACGTCGAGCTGGGCGCCCTCGCCGACCGTGCCGCCGGGCTCGCCCCCGGGCCCGTCGCGGTGATGTGCGGGCACGGCGAGCGCGCGGCCACCGCCGCCGGCCTGCTCGAGCGCGCCGGACACCACGACCTCGCCGTCGTGGTCGGCGGGCCCGGGGACTGGGCCGACAGCACCGGACGGCCACTGGTCACCGGCCCCGACGAAGCACCGGGGAACCCCGCTGCCTCGCGCGGAGGGGAGGCGCGCCGGTGAGCCCCACGAGGGCCACCTCGCCGCCGGTCCGGCTGGGGCTGCGCGAGAACCTCGGCCAGTTCACCCTGCTGGCCCTGGTCAACGTGCTGGTCGGCGGGATGGTCGGGCTCGAGCGCACGGTCACCCCGCTCGTCGGCGCGCAGGTCTTCGGGCTGGGCGACCTCACCATCGCCCTGTTCGTGATGGCGTTCGGGCTCACCAAGGCCGTGACGAACCTGGTCGGCGGCGCGGTCGTCGGCCGCTGCACCCGGAAGAAGGTGCTGGTCGCCGGGTGGCTCGTCGGTCTGCCGGTGCCGCTGCTGCTCGCCTTCGCACCCGACTGGTGGTGGGTGATCGCCGCGAACGTGCTGCTCGGCGTGAACCAGGGCCTCACCTGGTCCATGACGGTCAACATGAAGATCGACCTCGTCGGGCCCGCCCGCCGGGGGCTGGCCCTCGGGATCAACGAGACCGCCGGCTACCTCGGCGTCGCCGTCACCGCGCTGGCCACGGGGTATCTCGCCACCGCGCACGGACTGCAACCGGCGCCGGAGCTCCTCGGCGTCGGCTACGCCGTCGCCGGGCTCCTCCTGACCCTCGTCCTGGTCCGTGACACCAGCGCGCACGCGAAGCTCGAGGCCGAGCAGCACCGGGCGCGACGACGCGACGACGATCCCGGGCCGCCGGGGTTCCGCACCGTGTTCGCCGAGCTCACCTGGCGCGACCGGAACCTGACCTCGATCAGCCAGGCCGGCCTGGTCAACAACCTCAACGACGGCCTGACCTGGGTCCTGCTCCCCGTCCTGCTCGTCCGGGCCGGGGTGTCGGTGGAGGGGGTCGGGATGATCAAGGCGCTCTACCCGTTCATGTGGGCCGTCGGCATGCTGGGCACCGGTCACCTCGCCGACCGGATCGGCCGCAAGGTCCCGGTCGTCGCCGGCATGGCGATCCAGGCGGTCGGGCTGCTGATCATCGTGCTCGGCCTGTCCCAGGCCTTCCTGGCCGGGATCGTCGGGTCGTTCCTGCTCGGCGTCGGCACCGCGCTCGTCTACCCCGCGCTGCTGGCCGCGGTCAGCGACGGCGTCCATCCCGTCGCCCGCGCCGCCGCCCTCGGCGGCTACCGCTTCTGGCGTGATCTCGGCTACGCGGTCGGGGCGCTCGTCGGCGGCCTCACCGCCGCCCTCGCCTCCCTCGAGGCCGCCGTCCTCGTCGCCGCCGCGCTCACCGCCGCCTCCGCGGTGTGGAGCCAGGTCGCGATGCGCGGCCGCGGTCGCCCGTCGGAGCCGCGCCGCGCGTGAGCCCCGGGCCCGGGTCACGAGCGGGCGAGGACGGCCTCGTCGAGGGCGGTCCGCATCGCCCCGACCGGGCCGGGGCGGCCGGTCATCAGCTCGACCTGCGCCACCGCCTGGTGCAGCAGCATGTCCAGCCCGCTCGCGACCCGGCAGCCCGCCGCGGCCGCACCCGCGCCGAGGGCGGTCGGCCAGGGCGCGTAGATCACGTCGAGCACCACGGTGCGCGGGTTCCAGCGCACGCCGCCGAACTCGTCGGCGGCACCCGCGGGCAGGGTGGAGACGACGACGTCCGCCCCGGTCAGCAGGCTCGTCGCGGCCGCGAGGTCGCCCGCCGTGCCGGTGAGCAGGGCCCGGACCTCGGGATGCACCTCGAGCCGCTCGGCGGCCGCGGCCAGTTCGGTGGTGCGGCCGGCGTTGCGGACGAGGACGACCGGGTCCTTCGTGCCCAGTTCCCGCAGCGCCGCGAGCGCGGCCTGGGCGGTCCCGCCCGCGCCCAGCACGACGGCCCGCTCGACGGCGCCGACGCCCGCCGCCTGCAGGGCGCGGACGATCCCGGCGACGTCGGTGTTGTCCGCCAGCCGACCGTCCGGGCCCAGCACCAGCGTGTTCGCCGCGCCGGTGGCCGCGGCGAGCGGGGAGACGTGGTCCGCGACCTCCAGCGCGACCCGCTTGAGCGGCATGGTGAGCGACAGACCGGCCCACGTCCCGTCGAGCCCGTCGACGAACGCCGGGAGACCCGCCTCGTCGACCTCGTGCGCGAGGTAGGACCAGCCGGCGAGACCGAGCGCCCGATAGGCGGCGCGGTGCAGCACCGGGGACAGCGAGTGGCGGATGGGGGAGCCGAGCACCGCGGCCCGTCGTTCGCCGGTCACCGGCCCAGTATGGTCCAGCGCCCCGTCAGCGCCGGAACGCCTCCAGCGTGACGTGCTCGTCGGCGACGAACCGCGCCGCGGCCTGCTCGATGCGCGCGCGATCGGTCACCCGGCGCGCGGCCCGACCCTGCGAGACTCCCGCCCATGGCCGGGACGCTGCTGGTGCTGAGTGGGCGGAGCGAGATCGGGGTCGCGGTGGCGCGGCGGCTGGCGGGGCGCGAGGCGTCGACCGTGGTCCTCGCCGCGCGCCGCAGCGGCGATCTCGACGCCGAGGAGAAGACCGTCCGCGCGCAGGGGGCGGAGGTCGAGCGGGTCGAGTTCGACGCCGACGACCTCGCCTCCCACCGCCCCCTGCTCGACGACGTCGTCGCGCGGCACGGCGGCATCGACCTCGCCGTCGTCGCCTTCGGGCTGCTCGGCGACCAGGCGCGGGCGGAGGCGGACGCGGCGCACGCGGTGCAGATCGTGCACACCGACTACGTCGCCCATGTCCAGGTCCTCACCGAGCTCGCGCAGGTCATGCGGGCGCGGGGGAGCGGCACGATCGTCGTGTTCTCCTCGGTCGCGGGGGTGCGGGTGCGCCGCGCGAACTACGTCTACGGCAGCGCCAAGGCGGGGCTCGACGGGTTCGCCTCCGGCCTCGCCGACGCGCTGCACGGCTCGGGGGTCCGCCTGGTGCTGGTGCGGCCGGGCTTCGTGATCGGGCGGATGACCGAGGGCATGCGGCCGGCGCCCTTCTCGAGCACCCCGGACCAGGTCGCCGAGGCCACGGTCGCCGCGCTGCGCGGCGGGCGGGACGAGGTGTGGGTGCCGCGGGTGCTGCAGCCGATCTTCGCGCTGCTCCGGCACGCCCCCCGCGCCCTCTGGCGCCGCATGCCCCGTTGAGCGCGACCCGCACGAGCCGAGCGCCACCCGCAGGAGCCGGGGCGCGACACGCGGAAGCCCGGCGCGCAACCCGCGGACAGTCGACAGAACGGTGACGCGAGGCGCCCTGCCCCTTCCCCTTTGCGGAGGCCGGTCATAGGGTCTTGTGCGCATCTCCCCATGTGACGACGGTGTCCCAGGAGGAACACGAAGTGCAGACCCGCGGAGCAGTCATCCGGCAGGCGCCGGGCAAGTACGAGGTCGTGGACCTCGAGGTCGACGACCCGCAGAGCGGCGAGATCCAGGTCCAGATGGTCGCGTCCGGCATGTGCCACTCCGACGACCACATCGCCACCGGCGACATCCCGGTCGGCGTCTACCCGTTCGCCGGCGGCCACGAGGGCGCCGGCATCGTGACCAAGGTCGGTCCGGGCACCCGGGGCTTCAAGGAGGGCGACCACGTCGTCTTCTCGTTCCTGCCCGGCTGCGGCCGCTGCCGCTGGTGCGCGAGCGGCCAGCAGAACCTGTGCGACCTGGGCTCGACCCTGCTGCAGGGCTCGCGCTGGGACGACCCCGAGAGCTTCCGGCTCCACCTCGACGGCCAGCCCGTCGGCCAGATGTGCGGCATCTCGACCTTCTGCGAGACCACCACGGTGGCGGTCGAGTCGGCGGTGAAGGTCCCCGAGGACATCCCGCTCGACAAGGCCTGCCTGGTGGGCTGCGGGGTCGGCACCGGCTGGGGCTCGGCGGTCAACTCCGCCGAGGTCAAGCCCGGTGACACGGTGATCGTCATGGGCATCGGCGGCATCGGGATCAACGCCGTGCAGGGCGCGAAGCACGCCGGCGCGTCGAACATCATCGCGGTGGACCCGGTGGCCTTCAAGCGCGAGAAGGCCCAGGAGCTCGGCGCCACGCACGCGGTCGACTCGATGGACGAGGCCAGCGAGCTCGCCAAGCAGTTCACCAACGGGCAGGGCGCCGACTCGGCGATCGTGACCGTCGGCGTGACCAAGCCGGAGCACGTCGCGCAGGCCTTCGCCGCGATCCGCAAGGCCGGCACCGCGGTCGTCACCGGCCTGGGCGACCTGCAGGAGGTCGGCGTCCCGATTGCGATCTCCGAGCTCACGCTGTTCCAGAAGCGCCTGCAGGGCTCGCTGTTCGGTGCCTCGGCGCCGAGCTTCGGCATCCTGCGCCAGCTGGAGATGTACCAGCAGGGGCACCTCAAGCTCGACGAGCTGATCACCAAGACCTACTCGCTCGACGAGGTCCAGCAGGGCTACCAGGACATGCACGACGGCAAGAACATCCGCGGCGTGATCGTCTACTGACGCCTCACCCGCCGCGGGCCTCCAGCCGTTCGCGCACCTCCCCGGGCAGCAGCTCGCGCAGCTGCTCGGGGAGGAGCGGGAGGTCCAGCAGGCTCAGCTTGACCCGGCTGCGCCGGGCGTGCACGTCCGGATCCAGCCGGACCACGCGCCCGGCCGCGGTCTGCACGGTGATCTCCACCCGGTCGCCGGGCCCCACCTCGCCCTGCCCGATCCCGTCGGCCTCCAGGGCGAGCGCCCCGCACCGCGGGTTGAGCTCCAGCCGCAGCGTGTCCGCCTCGGACAGCACCAGCGGCCGCGAGATCCCCGACATCGGCGCCGACGGGGTGACCACGATCCCGCCCACGGAGGGCGACACCAGCGGGCCGCCCGCCGCGTAGCTGTACGCCGAGGAGCCGGCCGGGGTCGCGACGACCAGGGCGTCGCACCGGTAGTAGCCGTACCGCAGGCCGCTCACGGCCAGCGAGGCGTCGACGGTCCCGCGCCCGGGGTGCCGGGCCAGCGCGAGGTCGTTGAACGCCACCGCCCGCCGCTCGCCCGCGGTGATCCGCAGCGCGCTGTGCGGCTCCTCCACGAAGTCCCCGGCGAGCAGCCGGGCCAGCGCGCGATCCAGCTCGGAGGGGTGCACCTCGACGAGGAAGCCCAGGTTGCCCAGGTGCACGCCGAGCACCGGGACGGGGCGGTCGGCGACCAGGCGCAGCGCGCCGAGCATCGTGCCGTCCCCGCCCAGGCTGATCACCCCGTCGGCCTCGGCGGCGAGCTCGCCCGTGCCGACCGGGACCGCCCCCGACACGCGCCGCGCGTCGGGGGCACGCACGAGCACCTCGACGCCCCGCACCGAGGCGAGCTCGACGACGCGTTCGGCGACCTCCGTGACGTCGTTGCGGGGATGCAGGACCAGGGCCACGCGGGCCACGCCGGGGGAGCCGTCCACGTGGTCCAGTCTGCCGGTCCGTGATCACGGGTGCACACTGCTCGGCTGTGCACGCCACCGACCTGCTCTCCGGCACCCCGCTGATCGACGGCCACAACGACCTGCCGTGGGCCCTGCGCACCCTCGGCGACCCCGAGCCCGACCTGGCCGGGGGCGAGCCGCGGTTGCACACCGACCTCGCGCGGCTGCGCGCCGGGAAGGTGGGCGGCCAGTTCTGGTCGGTCTACGTGCCCTGCTCGTTCACCGGCGACGCGGCCGTGCGCGCGGTCGTCGAGCAGGTGGAGCGGGTCCACCGGCTGGCCGACACCTATCCGGCGGACCTGCGGGTGGTCACCACGGCCGACGAGGTGGAGGCCGCCGTCGCGGACGGCTACGTCGCCTCCCTGCTCGGGGCCGAGGGCGGGCACAGCATCGGCGGGTCGCTGCAGGTCCTGCGCGCGTTGCGCCGCTCCGGGGTCCGGTACATGACGTTGACGCACAACCTGAACACCGAATGGGCGGACTCGGCGACGGACGAGCCGGTGCACGGCGGGCTCACCGACTTCGGCCGGGCGGTCGTCGCGGAGATGAACCGGATCGGCATGATCGTCGACCTCTCGCACGTCGCCGCCACCACCATGCGCGCGGCCCTCGGGACCACCACCGCGCCGGTGCTGTTCACGCACTCGTCGGCCCGCGCGGTCACCGACCACCCGCGCAACGTGCCCGACGACGTCCTGGAGTCGTTGCGCGCCAACGGTGGCGTCTGCATGGTGACCTTCGTCCCGCGGTTCGTCTCGCGCGCGGTGGCCGAGTGGGACGCCCGGCTCGCCGACGCGATGGCCGCGGCCGGGCAGGACCATCGGGACCTGCGGGCGCGCGAGGCCTTCGCCGCGAGCTGGGACGGTCCGCCGCCGCCCGGGGCGACGCTCGACGACGTCGTGGCCCACCTCGAGCACGTGCGCGAGGTCGCCGGGATCGACCACATCGGGATCGGCGGCGACTACGACGGCGTGGCCGAGCTGCCCGCCGGCCTGGAGGACGTGAGCGCCTACCCGCGGCTGTTCGACGCCCTGCTCGCCCGCGGCTGGAGCGCGGCCGACTGCGGGAGGCTGGCGGGCCGCAACGTGCTGCGGGTGCTCCGCGCGGTCGACGAGGTCGCCGGGTCGTCGGGCGGGTGATCAGCCGCGCAGGGAGGGGCGCAGGTCCTCGGGGGTGACCCCGTCCGTGCTGCCCGCCCGCTCGATCCGCCCGGCGAGCGCGAAGCCGTGGTCCTGCAGGCCACGCAGGTTCAGGCCCGCAGGTGGGTCGCCGACCCAGCGGGCGATGCCGTCCGACGCCCGTTCCAGCAGCGAGACGGCGCCGCGGGCGTTGCCGCGCTGGGCGTGCGTGAGCCCGGCGCCGTACTGGGCGAGCGCCCGCCACAGGTCGCGCGTGTCCGGGTCCGAGGACTTCCACGCCGCCTCCAGGACCTCGTGCGCCTGGAACGGCAGCCCCTCGTCCAGCAGCCGCTGGGCCTCGGTGACGGTCTCCTCGGGGGTCAGGTCGAGGTCGTCGGGCACCTGCGGCACGCCGGGGGTGCCGTAGGGGAGGGGCCGCCCGGCGGCGTCGCGGGGGCGCGCGTTGCGGGCGCGGCCCGCCTCGTCTCGATCACGGACCCGTCGAACCCTCACGCCGAAACCCTGCCACACCGCCCCCGCGCGCTCACGTCTCGAGCGGGCGCAGCTCCTGGTCGAACCCGTCGAGGAAGCCCCGCCACGACGCGACGGGCGTGGCCGGGCGCACCACGAACTTCGTCAGCCCCGCGTCGACGTACTCGCGGATCCGGTCGCGCGCCTCGGCCCACCCGTGCGCCACGACCTTCTGCGGGTCCACGTCCGGGCGCCGGTCCAGCGACGCCGCGAGGGCCGCGTCGACCTGCGCGGTCGTGGCCTCGGGCGGCACCACGGCGAGGTTGGTGCCGTAGTGGTCCTCCTCGATCTCCCGGCCCGCGGCCGCGGCCGACCGCTCGATCGTCTCCCGGCACCCGGCGGCCTCGGCCGGGGTGACGAAGCTGCCCAGCCAGCCGTCGGCGAGCCGGCCGATGCGGTCCAGGCCGACGGGGGCGCGGCCGCCGAGCCACAGGTCGAGCCGGCCGGGCGGGCGTGGCCCGATCGTCGCGTCGTCGAGGTGGAAGTACTCGCCGTGATGCGTGACCCGTTCCTCGGCCAGCAGCCGGCGGACGACGACGAGCGCCTCCTCGAACACCGCCGCCCGCTTCCCGTCGGGCACCGGGTAGAGCTGCCGCTCCCGCGGGCGGGCCGGGCGGACGCCGAACGCGGGCAGGATCCGCTTGGGCGCCAACGCCGCCAGCGAGGCCAGCTGGGCCGCGACCAGCGCGGGGTTGCGACCCGGCAGCACGAGCACACCGGTGCCGACCTTGAGCGAGCGCGTCCGGCCGACGGCGAACGCCATGCCGGTCAGCGCGTCGACCGAGTCGGTGCCGACCAGGTCGGGCAGCCACAGCGAGTCGATCCCGCGGGCCTCCAGCTCGTCGACCAGCTCCGCGAACCCGCCGACCTCACCCGTGCCGTTCCCGACGGGCAACGACCCGATCCCGATCCTGACCTTCACGGGAGACGACGCTAGGTGCCCGTCCGCCCGGTTGTCGATCGGCCGGTGGGACGGGACACCCTCAGGCCGGACCCGGGCGGGAGGGTTCGGCCGGAGGGGGTTGCGGTGCAGGCGCGTCCGGTGCGGGGGTCGAGTCGGCCGGGGTCGGCTCGGCCGGCTCGGGCGTCGCGGATCCGGCGTCCTCGGCCCGCAGCTCCGCCTTGAGGATGCGCGCGGACCGGCCCAGGCTCCGGGCGGCGTCGGGCAGCTTGCGCGCCCCGAACAGCAGCACGAACACCGCGACCACGATCAGCCAGTGCCAGAGGCTCAGCTCACCCATCGTTCCGTCCCTCCGTCGTCGCGCGACGCGTGCAGTGTGCGCCTGCCTGGAATCGCACTCCACAGCGGGTGCACGAAATTCAGCGGAGCCCTCGGAATTGCGTCCGAATTGCGGATGATCGTCCCGAAGAGGTGTTTCACGACGCCGTTGGGCTCACCGGCGGCCGACGGTCCGTGCTGGTAGAAGTGCACCCGTGGGTCTCGCGTGGGGTGTGCGACGGCTGGCGGTGCTGGTCGTCGTGGCCGGTGTCCTGGTCGCCGGAATGCTGTTCCCGTTCGCCGGCGGAATCGGACTGCTGGCGGACGCGGTGAGCGATTCCGCGGTGGGCACGAACGCGGATCTGGAGGCGGGCGTGCTCCCCGCGGTGACCAGGGTCCAGGACGCGACGGGCAGGACCGTGGCGTCGCTGTACGACCAGTACCGCGTGCCGGTCGAGAGCGACGCGATCTCCCCCGCGATGAAGGCGGCGATCGTCGCGATCGAGGACCGGCGCTTCTACGAGCACGGCGGGTTCGACCCGATCGGCGCGGCCCGCGCGCTCGTCAACAACTCCCACGGCGGTGCGACGCAGGGCGCGTCGACGCTCACCGAGCAGTACGTGAAGAACTACGACCTCTACGTCGCCGCGCGGACGGACGCCGAGCGGCAGGCCGCGGTCGCGCCCAGCTACGCGCGCAAGCTCAAGGAGGCCGAGCTCGCGGTCAGCCTCGACCACGAGCTGTCCAAGGACGAGATCCTCACGCGCTACCTGAACCTCGTCTACTTCGGACACGGGGCGTACGGGGTGCAGGCCGCGGCGCAGGCGTACTTCGGGGTCGACGCCGCGGCGCTCACGGTGCCGCAGGCCGCGCTGCTGGCCGGCATGGTGCAGAGCCCGGCCGAGTACGACCCCGTCGCCCACCCGGACGGCGCCACCGGCCGGCGCAACGTCGTCATCGAGGCGCTGCGCCAGCAGGGGGCGATCAGCCAGGAGCAGGCCGCGCAGGCCGCCGCCGCGCCGCTGGGCGTGGTGCCGGACCCGTCGATCCCGGCCGAGGGCTGCATCGGCGCGGGCGACGCGGGCTACTTCTGCGACTACGTGCTCGCGTACCTCGACCGGTCCGGCTTCGCGACGGACCGGCTCGCAGGCGGCGGCTACACGATCAGGACCAGCCTGGACCCGGACGCGCTGGCCAAGACCAAGGCGGCGATCGACGGGCAGGTGCCGCCGACCCAACCGCACGTCGCGGACGTCGTGGCCGTGGTCCGGCCCGGTGCGGACGCGCACCAGGTCGTCGCCCTGGCGGCCAACCGCACCTTCGGCAACAGGAAGGGCGAGTCCAGCTACGGGCTGCCGTACGAGCCGGAGAACATGGGGGCCGGGTCCGTCTACAAGATCTTCACGGCGGCGACGGCGATGGAGCAGCACCTGGTCGGGATCGACACGGTGATCCCGGTGCCGCCCAGCGGGTACACGTCGCCGATCTACCGGAACGGGGCGGGGCGGCCGATCCCGGTGGGCAACGCGGGCAGCTACCGCACGGCCCTGACCCTGCAGGACGCGCTGGCGGAGTCGCCGAACACGGCGTTCGTGAAGCTGGAGGAGAGCACCGGGATCGCGCCGGTGGTCGACATGGCGGTCCGGCTCGGGCTGACCTCGCTGGCCGAGACGCCCTACAGCGGGAAGCCGGGCACCGCCTCGATCGCGGACGTGATGAAGCAGCAGAACCAGGCGTCGTTCACGCTGGGCGTCACGCCGACCAGCGCGCTGGAGCTGGCCAACGTGCAGGCCACCCTGGCGAGCCACGGCACCTGGTGCCCGCCCTCGCCGCTGCAGTCGGTCACCGACCGGACGGGCGCCCCGGTGTCGGTCACCCAGGCCGCCTGCCGGCAGGCGCTCGACCCCGCGATCGCCGACACGCTGATGACCGGCCTGTCCAAGGACGACGCCACGGGGGGCACCTCGGCCGCCGCCGCCGGGCAGACGGGCTGGAACCGGCCGATCGCGGCCAAGACCGGAACCACGCAGGAGTACAAGTCCGCGGCCTTCGTCGGCGCGACGCCCCAGCTCGCCGGGGCCGCCATCGTGTTCGACGACTCCAGCTCGCCCAGGCCGATCTGCGACGGCACCCCGCCGCGGAGCTGCTCGGGCGGCAACATCTACGGCGGCAAGGCCCCCGCCCGCACCTTCTACCGTGCCTTCGGCGACATCCTCGCCGGTCAGCCGGTGGTGCCGCTCCCGCCCACCGACCCCCGCTACCTCACCGGCACCATCCCGTCCGTGCAGGTCGCCGCCCCGGAGCCCGACCAGGGCCAGGGCGAGACCGCCCCCGACGACACCGGCCACAACCCCGATCACCACGACCCGGGCGGCAACGGCTGACCCGCGGGTCGCGAGCTCCGGCACCGCGAGTCGGCAGTTCCGGTCGACCGAGTTGCACTTCTCGGGACCTCCCGGAAGGTGCAACTCGGTGTCCTCGGACCGCCGACTCGCGGGGACTCAGCGGGGGCCGAGGGTCTCCGTCAGCGCCCGGTCCAGGTCCGCGATCAGGTCCCGCGCGTCCTCGAGCCCGACCGAGAAGCGCAGGTGGCCCCACCGGCGGAACTCCTCGGGGTAGGCGCCGGCGCGCTCGTCGTCGCCCGAGACGTGCACGATCAGCGACTCGTCGTGCCCGAGGGACACCGCGGAGGTGATCACCTCCAGGTTCGCGACGAACCGGTTCTGGACGTCCGCGTCGCCGCGGACCGCGAAGGCGAGCATCCCGCCGAAGCCGCTCATCGTGCGCGCCGCGAGCGCGTGCTGTGGGTGGTCCGGCAGCCCCGGATAGGCGACGTAGGCCACGCGCGGATCCGCCTGCAGGAACTCCGCGACCGCCTGCGCGCTCGCGCAGTGCTGGCGCATCCGCAGCGGGAGGGTCACCGACCCGCGCATGATCAGCCAGGCGTTGAACGGGCTGATCGCGCCGCCGACGTTGACCATCGCGTCGGCCCGGATCCGGTCCGTGAGGGCGCGGTCGCCGATCACCGCGCCGCCCATCGCGTCGCCGTGGCCGTTGAGGTACTTGGTCAGCGAGTGCACGACGAGATCGGCACCGAGCGCGAGCGGGCGCTGCAGGACCGGCGTGGCGAAGGTCGCGTCGACGCTGAGCAGGGCGCCCGCCTCGTGCGCGATCCGCGCGACGGCCGCGACGTCCGTGATCCGGGTGGTCGGGTTGGCCGGGGTCTCGACGTGCACCAGCCGCGTCTCGGGCCGGATCGCGGCGCGCACCGCCTCGGGGTCCGAGGAGTCGACGAGGGTGGCCGTGATCCCGTACTTCTCCGGCAGCAGCTCGGTCAGCAGCCGGTACACGGCCACGTACGTGACGTCCGAGGAGACGACGTGGTCCCCGCTGCGCAGGAACGTGAAGAGGACCGCGTGCACGGCCGCGACCCCGCTGGCCAGAGCGACCGCGTCGACGTCACCGCGCTCGCCGGCCGTCTCGAGCAGGGCGAGCTTGTCCTCGAGCCAACCCTGGTTGGCGCCGCCGTTGCGGGTGTAGAGGGGTGTGCCGAACTCCGACCAGCTCAGCGTGGAGGGGTCGTCCGGCAGCGCGTAGGAGTTGGCCATGACGACCGGGCGGCGGATCGCGCCGGTGCCGGGATCCACGTCGTTGCCGGCATGGACGCTGAGGGTCTGCAGAGGGAGCCGTTCCACGGCGGCATTCTGACCGCCGCGCCCGCGGCTACCGGTTCGGGGACCAGTGGGGGTCGCGACCGGCGTGGCCGAGGACGCGGTGGAAGACCGGAGCACCCTCGCCGACCGGCACCGCGGGCCCGAACAGGCCGTCGACCGCCTCGCCCTGGGCGAACGACGAACAGAACTCCAGGCACGCCGCCGCGCTCGCAGCGTCCACCGAGAAGCGTTGACGGGTGGCGCGGGCCAGGTCCCAGCCGTGAACGACGATCTCGTCGAGCGCGACGACGCCGTGCACGTGGGCGGGCAGCACGACGCCGCCGGCCTCGGTCTCGCCCTCCCACGCCGCCGGCTCGCGCCACGCGGCGACCAGCGCGGCCAGCCGGTCCGGCAGCTCGGTGCGCCAGTCGGGGTCGAGGTGCGCGGCCGACGGGACGGGCGCGCCGCCGGTGGGGGTCTTGTGCGCCGCGTCGGTGAAGGCCTTCGCCAGCCCCACCAGGTGGTCGAGCAGGGCGGCCACGGTGAAGTCCGGGCAGGGCGTCGGGTCGGTCAGCTGCTCGGCGCGGATACCCGGGAGCAGCGCGGCCAGCCGGCGGGCGGCGGGCTCAAGGTCGAGGGTCGGGACGGTGCGGGCGGTCGCGGTGGTCACGGGTCCTCCTCGGTCGGCTCGTACCCCTACGACCGGGGCGGTGCGCGGAACTCATCGGCGGCGAGTGGAATTCGACACCCGGTAGAAGTTCGCGCTCGTCGGTCGGGCACCATGGAGACGACCCGCCGATCCGGACGAACCAGACTTGGAGTGCGATGAGCACCAGCACCGAGGCCGCCGCCACCCCCGCCGTCACCGGTATCGGCCGGCTCTTCCGCGCGGTCGCGATCGCCGAGGCCTGCTCCTGGGTGGGCCTGCTGATCGGCATGTTCTTCAAGTACGTGATGGTGCAGGACGAGATCGGCGTGAAGATCTTCGGCCCGATCCACGGCGCCCTGTTCGTGCTCTACCTGCTCGTGACGCTCCTCGCCGCGCGCCGCCTGCGCTGGAACGCCGGCACCCTGGTCCTGGCGCTGGTCTCCAGCGTCCCGCCGCTCATGACCGTCTGGTTCGAGCGCCGCGCCGCCCGGCAGGGCAGGCTCCGGGTCTCCTGATCGTCGGGAGTGGAACGGAATCCGCGCACAGCGCGGACTTCGTTCCGGACGCGACGATCACGTGCCCTGCCCCGCCCCCTCGCTGACGGGGGACAGAGGGCCCGTGTACCCTGCGGAATGCGACCACCCCGTCGCGCGTTCTACCGCGCGTCAGGGCGATCAAGTGGAGCCCCGCTCCCACCCGTTCACCGCTCGACAGGTGTCCGGGTCCCGGTCGGCGGTCCGCCTCGGCGCGGGCCGCTCTGATCGACGGGTCTTTGCTTGTCGTCGCAGGACATGACGGCACAACGAGGAGACCCCATCAGCACAGAGACACGCATCAACGACCGCATCCGCGTTCCCGAGGTCCGGCTCGTCGGCCCGAACGGCGAGCAGGTCGGCATCGTGCGTATCGAGGACGCCCTGCGGCTGGCGCAGGAGGCCGAGCTCGACCTCGTCGAGGTCGCGGCCCAGGCCCGCCCGCCCGTCTGCAAGCTCATGGACTACGGCAAGTTCAAGTACGAGAGCGCGCAGAAGGCCCGGGAGTCCCGGCGGAACCAGCAGCTCACGGTGATCAAGGAGCAGAAGCTCCGGCCGAAGATCGACACCCACGACTACGAGACCAAGAAGCGCAACGTCGTGCGCTTCCTCGAGGGTGGCAACAAGGTCAAGGTCACCATCATGTTCCGCGGTCGTGAGCAGAGCCGGCCCGAGCTGGGCTACCGGCTGCTGCAGCGGCTCGCCGAGGACGTGCAGGAGCTCGGGACCGTCGAGGCCGCCCCGAAGCAGGACGGCCGCAACATGACGATGGTGCTCGCTCCGACCAAGAAGCCGGTCAAGCGCCCGGCGGCCCAGCAGGCCCCGGCCGAGGCCGAGCCCCAGGCCTGAGTCTGCAGCAAGCGGCACGAACCTCCCGGCCCCGGCCGGGAGGTCCCCCACGGTGCGTCCCCGGGCGCACCGCGACACCGAACGGATCAGCCATGCCCAAGAACAAGACGCACAAGGGAACGGCCAAGCGGGTCAAGGTGACCGGCAGCGGCAAGCTCCTGCGCCAGCAGGCCGGCCTGCGCCACCGGCTCGAGGTCAAGTCGAGCAAGGAGACCCGGGACCTCTCCGGCGTCGTCCCGGTGAACAAGGCCGACGTCAAGCGCGTCAAGAAGCTGCTCGGCCGCTGAGCCTCACCGCACCCACCCGCTGAACCGGCCCGCCCAGCTCCGGGGCCGGCCACCCGAGAGACAGGACAGACCCATGGCACGCGTGAAGCGCGCGGTGAACGCCCAGAAGAAGCGCCGGACGATCCTCGAGGCGTCGAGCGGCTACCGCGGTCAGCGGTCCCGGCTGTACCGCAAGGCCAAGGAGCAGCAGCTCCACTCGATGACCTACGCCTACCGGGACCGTCGCGCCAAGAAGGGCGACTTCCGGCAGCTGTGGATCACCCGCATCAACGCCGCGGCCCGCGCCAACGGCATGACCTACAACCGCTTCGTCCAGGGGCTCAAGGCCGCGGGCGTCGAGGTGGACCGCAAGAACCTGTCGGAGCTCGCGATCAGCGACCCGACCGCGTTCGCCGCCCTGGTCGAGGTCGCCAAGGCCAACGTCCCGGCCCAGGCGCCGCAGAACGAGAGCGCCGCCTGACCGAGCACATGCTCGGAACGGAACGCTCCCCGCGCGTCGTGGCAGCCCGCAAGCTGCTGCGGCGCGCGGGCCGTGAGAAGGCCGGGCGCTTCCTCGTCGAGGGCGCCCAGGCCGTCCGCGAGGCCGTCACCGGAGAGGTCCGGGTGCACGAGCTCTTCGCGACCCCGCTCGCCGTCGAGCGCAACGCCGACATCGTCGGCATCGCCGAGGGCCAGGGCATCCCGGTCACGACCGTGAGCGACCGGGTCGCCGAGATCCTCTCCGACACGGTCACCCCGCAGGGCCTGGTGGCCGTCTGCGACCTGATCGACGTCCCCGTCGCCGAGGCGCTGGCCGGCTCCCCGCAGCTCGTGGCCGTCCTCGCCGGCGTCTCCGAGCCCGGCAACGCCGGCACCGTCCTGCGCGCCGCGGACGCCGCGGGGGCCGACGCCGTGCTGCTGGCCGGGGACAGCGTGGACCCGCACAACGGCAAGGCCGTGCGCGCCTCCACCGGCAGCGTCTTCCACCTCCCGGTCGCCCGGGACCGGGACACCCCGCGGGTGCTCGGGTCCTGCCGGGCCGCCGGGCTCACCCTGCTCGCGGCCGACGGGCACGGCGAGCTGGACCTGCACTCCCCGGAGGCCGCGGAGGTCCTCGGCGGCCGGGTGGCATGGATATTCGGTGGCGAGGCACACGGCGTGCCGGAGACCGTGCTGGAGGCCGCCGACCATCGGGTCCGGGTCCCGCTCTACGGCCGCGCCGAGAGCCTCAACCTGGCCGCCGCCGCGGCGGTCTGCCTGTACGCGAGCGCCGCGCACCGGCGTTCTAGGATCACCGACCGTGCATGAGGGAAGCCGATGACCGAGAACCTGCTCGACGCCGCGTCGCTGAGCGCCGCCGTCAAGGCCGCGGTCGAGGCGTTCGACGCCGCCGGTGACCTCGACGCGCTGGCCGCGGCCAAGCCCGCGCACCTCGGCGACAAGGCCCCCGTGCTGCTGGCCCGCCGCTCCCTCGGCAGCCTGCCCGGCCCCGAGCGGGCCGAGGCCGGCAAGCGCGTCAACGCCGCCCGCCAGGAGGTCCAGGCCGCGTTCGACGCCCGCCGCGAGGTGCTCCTCGCCGAGCGGGACGCGCGGGTGCTGGCCGAGGAGTCCGTCGACGTCACCCTGCCCTGGGACCGGCACCCCCGCGGCGCCCGGCACCCGATCACCCAGATCGCCGAGCGGATCGCGGACGTGTTCGTCGCGATGGGCTACGAGGTCGCCGAGGGCCCCGAGGTCGAGTCCTCCTGGCTGAACTTCGACGCGCTGAACTTCGGCAAGGACCACCCGGCGCGCACCATGCAGGACACCTTCTACCTCGGCGAGGGGCAGGACATGGTCCTGCGCACCCACACCTCGCCGGTGCAGGTCCGGGCCCTGCTGCAGCGCGAGCTGCCGGTGTACGTCGTCTGCCCCGGCCGGACCTTCCGCACGGACGAGCTCGACGCCACCCACACCCCGGTCTTCCACCAGGTCGAGGGCCTGGCGGTGGACGAGGGCATCACGATGGCGCACCTGAAGGGCACGCTCGACGCGTTCGCCCGCGCCATGTTCGGCGAGGAGTCCACCACCCGGCTGCGGCCCTCCTTCTTCCCGTTCACGGAGCCGTCGGCCGAGGTCGACGTCTGGTTCCCGGAGAAGAAGGGCGGCGCCGGCTGGGTCGAGTGGGGCGGCTGCGGCATGGTCAACCCCAACGTGCTGCGCGCCTGCGGCGTCGACCCGGAGGTCTACTCCGGCTTCGCCTTCGGCATGGGCCTGGAGCGCACCCTGCAGTTCCGCAACGGCCTGCCCGACATGCGGGACATGGTCGAGGGCGACGTCCGCTTCAGCCGCGCGTTCGGTATCTGAGGAGTATTCGGTGCGAGTCCCCCTGTCCTGGCTGCGCGACCACGTCGCCGAGGTCCCCGCCGACGCGGAGGCGGTCGGCGAGGCCTTCGTGCGCGTCGGCCTGGAGCTCGAGGAGATCCACGGGACGCCGGAGCTGACCGGCCCGCTGACCGTCGGCCGCGTGCTGGAGATCGAGGAGCTCACCGAGTTCAAGAAGCCGATCCGCTCCTGCCGGGTCGACCTCGGGCAGGCGGTCCGCGGGATCGTCTGCGGCGCACGGAACTTCGTCGTCGGCGACCTCGTCGTGGTGGCCGAGCCCGGCGCGGTCCTGCCCGGCCCGTTCCCCATCTCGTCGCGCACGACCTACGGCCGGGTCTCGGACGGGATGATCTGCTCGGCCAAGGAGCTGGGCCTCGGCGCCGACCACTCCGGCATCCTCGTGCTGCCGCCCGGCACCGCCGAGCCGGGGGCCGACGCGCTGCCGCTGCTCGGGGTCGACGACCCGGTCGTCGAGCTGGCCATCACCCCGGACCGGGGCTACTGCTTCGCCGTGCGCGGGATCGCGCGCGAGCTGGCGGCCTCGCTCGGGGAGGACTACACCGACCCGGCCCGACGGGTGCAGGTCCCCGAGGCGGAGGGCCCGGCCTGGCCGGTCCGCATCGCCGACGAGGCGGGCTGCCCGCGGTTCGTCACCCGCCGGGTCACCGGGGTCGACGCCAGCGCGCCCACCCCGTGGTGGATGCAGCGGCGGCTGCTCGCCGCCGGGATGCGGCCGATCTCGCTGACCGTCGACGTCACCAACTTCGTGATGCTCGACCTCGGCCAGCCGATCCACGCCTACGACGCGACCCGGCTGCAGGGCGGGATCGTCGTGCGCCGCGCCGAGCCGGGGGAGAAGCTGCGCACCCTCGACGACGTCGAGCGCACCCTCGACCCGGACGACCTGGTCATCGCGGACGACTCGGGCGCCATCGGGCTCGCCGGTGTGATGGGCGGGGCGTCCACCGAGATCCCGCTGGACAAGACCGGCTCGGTCGACGTGGTGATCGAGGCCGCGCACTTCGCGCCCACGGTGATCGCCCGCGCCGCCCGCCGGCACAAGCTGCCCAGCGAGGCGGCGAAGCGCTTCGAGCGGTCCGTCGACCCGCAGCTCCCGCCGATCGCGGCCGAGCGGGTCGCGAACCTGCTGGTGGAGCACGGCGGCGGGCGGATCGAGCCGGGCCGCACGGACGTCGGCGCCGCGCCGGTGCTGCCGCCGGTGCGGATGCCGTTGAACCTGCCGGACCGCACCGCCGGCGTGACCTACGAGCGCGGGGCCACCGTCGCGCGGCTCACCCAGGTGGGCTGCGCGGTCGAGCTGGAGACCGACGCGGACGACCGGACCGGCTCGGTCACCGTGGTCGTCGCCACGCCGCCGTCCTGGCGGCCCGACCTGGACCTGCCGGCCGCGCTGGTCGAGGAGGTCCTGCGGCTCGAGGGCTACGACACCATCCCGTCGACGCTGCCCCCGGCGCCGGCCGGGCGCGGGCTCACCCCCGCCCAGCTGCGCAAGCGGGCCGTGTCCCGGGCGCTGGCCGAGACGGGGCACGTCGAGGTCGAGCCCTTCCCGTTCGTCGGCGACGCCACGTGGGACGCGCTGGGGCTGCCCGAGGACGACGTCCGGCGGCGGACCGTCGCCGTCGCCAACCCGCTCGACGCCGACCGCGACCGGCTCGCGACCACGCTCCTGCCGGGCCTGCTCGAGACCCTGGTGCGCAACAAGGCCCGCGGGTTCGACGACCTCGCGCTGTACACGATCGGGCAGGTCGTGCTGCCGCACCGCAACCCGGTGCCGATGCCCGACCCGGGCGTCGACCGGCGGCCCACGGACGCCGAGATCGCGATGATCGAGGCCGCGCTGCCCGCGCAGCCCGTGCACGTCGGCGTCGTGCTCACCGGGCACCGCGAGCCCCGCGGCTGGTGGGGGTCCGGGCGCGCGGCCGGCTGGCAGGACGCCGTCGAGGCGGGCCGGCTCGTCGGGGCGGCCTCGGGGGTGGAGCTGCGGGTGACCAAGGCCGGGCTCGCGCCCTGGCACCCCGGCCGGTGCGCCGCGCTGCGGGTGGGGGAGTGGGTCGTCGGGCACGCCGGCGAGCTGCACCCGAAGGTCGTCGAGGCGCTGGGGCTGCCCCCACGCACCTGCGCGATGGAGCTGGACCTCGACGCGATCCCGCTGCGGGACGAGCGCCCGGCGCCGCAGGTCTCGCCGTACCCGCCGGTGTCGGTCGACGTCGCCCTGGTCGCGGACGAGGCGGTCCCGGCCGCCGAGGTGGCCGCGGCGCTGACCGAGGGCGGGGGCGAACTGCTGGAGGAGGTCCGGCTGTTCGACGTCTACACCGGTGCGCAGGTCGGCGAGGGCAACCGCTCGCTCGCCTACGCGCTCCGGTTCCGCGCGCCGGACCGGACGCTGACGAACGAGGAGGCCAACGCGGCCCGGGACGCGGCCGTCGCCCTCGCGGCCGAGCGCGTCGGGGCCGTCCTGCGCTGAGGGCGCGAGGCCGGCCGGGCCGGCTCAGTCGTCCCGGCCGGTGACGCCCAGCGCGTTCGTGATCCGGTCGCCGACGAACGGCACCGCCACCCAGACCGCGAACGCCCAGATGTCGAGGAGCGGGAACAGCGGGATGGACACCAGGAACGCGAACCCGGTGACCGCGGACGGCACCCAGCCGTAACGCACGAGCCGCCAGGGCGTGCCGGGCACGAACGCCCGGGTGCGCCCGAGGATCGCGACGATGACGGCGAACGTGCCGATCTGCACCGTCTCGGCGAGGGCGTACACGGAGAAGCGGGCGAAGTCGACGTGGTCCTCGGCGATGAACCGCGTGAAGAACGGCGTGAGCACGATGAGCAGCAGCCACAGCATGTTCAGCCAGATCAGCGGGAGCGTGGCCCGCGCGACGTAGCGGAACACCCCGTGGTGGGTGATCCAGTGCCGGGCGATCACGGCGAAGCTGATGAGGAAGGCCAGGTACTCGCCGCGGTTGGCGGTGAACCCGGCCGCGAGCTCGGCGGCCGTGTCACCCTGGGGCACCTGCAGGTCGATCGCGAGCAGGGTGATCGCGATGGCCACGACGGCGTCGGAGAAGAAGGTGAGGCGTTCGGCCGCCCCGCGCTCGGTCGGGCCGAACTCGTCCTCGGTCTCGTGGGCGGGCGCCTCGGCCATGCGGGGACTGTAGCGATCTCCCGTCGGCGCGCACAGGACCCTAGAGCCCCTCGCCGCCCAGCGGGCCGCCGCCGGTGGTCGTGGCCGGATCCCGCCCGACGGCGTCGAAGGCCCGCATGATCTCCAGGGCGACCATGAGCGTCCGCCCCGAGCCCTCGACGCTCTCGCCGAGCAGGTCCTCGGCCTGCTTGACGCGGTAGGCGACGGTCCCCGGCGAGACGTGCAACCGGTCCGCGGCCGCGGCCCGGCTGCGGCCCGCCTCCAGGTAGGCGGCGAGCGTCTCGCGCAACCGCCGCGCCTTCGGCGACGCCGTGCACAGCCGGGGACCCAGCGTGTCCAGCGCGAACCGGCCGGCGTGCTCCGCGTTCGCGGTGAGCAGGCCCGCCACGGCGACGTCGGCGTGCCCGACGACGCCCCCGTGCCCCAGCCCGGCCAGCCGGGCGGCCTCCTGCGCGGCGACGTGGCTCCAGCGGAACCCGGCGGGGCCGTCGGCGGCGGGCCCCACCGCCACCCGTACCCCGACGGCGAGCGGCCCGGCGGAGCGGATCCGCTCGGCGGGCTCCGCGTCGGGCCGGCCGGGCCGGTGCAGCCAGCCCCAGAGCAGCGTCGGGGAGCGGTGCAGACTCACGGTGGCGTCGGCGTCGAGGACGTCGGCGAGCCGGCCGACCTCGGCGTCGAGCCGGACCGCCGTCCGGTCCGCGGTGAGCAGGACGGCGACGTGCCAGCCGCCCAGCGCGTACCCGAGCGCCGCCTCCGCCGCGCCCCGGTCGACCGACCCGTCCGCCAGGATCTCCTCGACGACCCGCATCCGCTCGGCCGCCGCCGATCCCGTCCAGTCGGCGAGCTCCACGGCGTAGCGGCGCTCGACGGCGTCGCTGAACGCCTCGACGTAGGCGAACGACTCGGTGGTGAGCCCGCGGGCCTCGGCGGCGGCCTCCGCGGGCGGCGCGACACGCTCGGTGGCGGCCACGAGGGCGTCGAGCGCGGTGAAGTGCGCGGTCCACATCATCCGCAGCAGCCGCGGCAGGGGCACCCCGCCGCGGACCGCGCCCCGGACCGACGCCAGGAGCTCCTCCGGGACGGGGAGGTCCGCGGCCGGGACCTCGTCGCGCAGCCCGCGCAGCACGGCGAGGAAGCAGCCCTGGCAGGCGCTGAGCAGCTGGCGGACGGTCTCGGCGGTGCGCGGGCCGCCCCCGATCGCCGACTCGGCCCCGCGCTGGGCGGCCTCCAGGCCCCACCGCGCGGCCTGCAGGCCCACGGTGGCGACGGTCTGCTCGAAGCTCTCCGGGGCGCAGCGCACCTCGACCACGGCCCCGCCGGGTTCGAGCGCGTCCATCCACGTCCGCCCGGCGAGCGGGCGCGCGGCGGGGTCAGCGGGGATCGGGCCCACCTCCGGGTCGGCGTTGCGCCGGGGCGACAAGAGGGTCGCGGGACGTTGGCGTGCGAGGCGAAGAATAACCGCACCTCGGTGGTGTCGGATGGTCACGACGGTTCCGGGGTCGACCGGGGGCCGTCGTCGCGGCCGGGGGGAAGGGGGGCCCTTCGCCGGTGGCCCCGCGGGACAGGGCACGGTCCCGCGGGGCTCGCGGCGTTCCCGCGCCGCGCCGTCGCCTACGCGCGGGCGAGCCGGAGGAGCTCGCGGGTCGAGGTGTCGGGCAGGTAGGCGCGGGTCAGCGCCACACCGAGCCGCGGGAGGTCCGCCTCGTCGCGGAACACCAGGTGCATGGGCTCGTAGCGGGGCTGGAACTTGGCCTTGAAGGCGTGCAGCGAGCGGAAGCCGTACAGCGGCTCCAGCCGCGCCCCGAGGGTGTCGAGCAGCCGGTCGAGCACCGCGGTGTCCCCGGAGGCGTCGGTCCGGGCCAGCGGCGCCCCCGACAGCGACACGACCTCCGCCCCCTCCTCGCGGAACGCCAGGCAGGCGGAGGCGATGAGGAACTCGACGACGGGCCGGAACCCGCCCTCCCGCCGCCGCATGACGTCCAGCGTCCAGCCCCGGACCGTGCCCCCGGGCGCGTACACCGGGAGCCACGAGGTCACGCCGTGCACCAGGCCGTCGGCGTCGACCGCCAACCCCACCCGGACGTGCGGGTCGAGCGCCTCGTCGACCCCGCCCAGGGTGAACCCCATCTCCGGCAGCCCCTTGCCGCCGACCCACTGCTCCGAGAGCTCCCGGACCTGGTCGACGACGCCGTGGCGCTCGTCGGCCAGCCGGACCAGCCGGTGCGTGATCCCCTGCTTGCCCGCCTTGTTCAGCGCGGACCGCACGTCCTGCCAGGCCTTGCCGCGGAACTCCAGCCGCGGCAGGTCGACGAGCGTGTCCTCGGCGACCTGCGCGCTGAACCAGCCGGCCTCCCGGGCCGCGCGGGCGACGGGGTCGGACGCGGAGAACAGGCAGGGGATGAGCCCGGCCGTCTCGCTGCGCACCGCGAACTCCTCCAGGGCGGCCAGGGGCTCCGGCCCGATCGGGTCGCCCAGGCCCAGGGCCACCCCGGCGTGCCGTTGGAAGGCCACGCACGCCTCGCCGTCGGCGGTCACGAACCACTCGTTGTCCGGCCAGGTGGCCATCCACGAGACGGTGCCGCCGCCGTGCCGCTCGAGCAGCCCGACCGCCGTCTCCCGGTCCGTGACCCCGCCGACCGCCCGCCGGGCCCGGCGGGACGGGACCCGCCAGGCCCGCCGCCCGACCAGGAGCAGGACCAGCAGCACCGCCCACGCGAGCCGGTCGGCCACGAAGATGCCCGGCTGGTCGAGGACGGCCACGCCGCCCTCCACCAGCGCCGCCACGACGAACACCGCCGCGACCAGCAGGCCCAGGAACACGTTGAGCGCGGCCAGCCCGACGGCCCACCGCCACGCGACGCGTCGGCCCTTGCGCAGGCCGTTGACCAGCAGCACGACCACGACGAGCGTGACCGCGAGGTCGATCCAGCTCGTCTCCGGGTCGCCGGTCGGGCCGAGGGGGCCGTCGCCCGGCAGCAGGAAGCTCAGCACCGAGCCCGCGGCCATCAGCACGAGCAGGAACACCGCGAGCAGCCGCCACTCCCGGCGGCTCGGGCGGGTCGCCGGCACCGCCCGGCCCCGCACCAGCCGCGGTCCCGCGACCAGCGCGATCAGCACCGCGACGAGGTGCTCCAGGTCGGCGAGCGAGCCGAGGTAGACCGCGGAGGCGAGCACGTAGAGGGCCAGCGCGAGCCGTAGCCGAAGCCGCCACGGCGGGCGCAGGGTCGCGCTGGTCACGGCGAGCGCGGCGAGGGCGCCGGCCGAGAACCCGACGTCGAGCAGCCGGCTCGTCGTGTCGGCCCAGGGCCAGCCGATGCCGCGCACGAGGAGCAGGAAGCCGAGCGCCGAGAGGATGCCCACCAGTTGCCCGACGACCGCGGTGAGCGCGGCGAGACCGGTGCCCAGCCGCCACTCGGCCCAGCCGACGAAGAGCGCGAAGCTGCCGGTCATGACCAGGTAGAAGGGCGGGACGACGGCGAGGAACGGCCCGGAGAACAGCGTCCACCAGCGGCCGCCCTCCAGCGACGGCACGCCGTAGGCGATCCACGGGTACCACGGCTGGTCCGCGGCGGCCCGCCAGAACGCGCCGGTGGCGAACCCCGCGACGATCATCGCGAGCACGACGGCGCTGGTGAACGGGGTGCGGCGGACCAGCGTCAGCACGCGGGAGCGCAGCGGGGCGAGGGCCGGGAGGGCCCGGGCCGGGCGGGCCGTCGTGCTGTCGGACATCGTCGCCTCCCCGTGGCGGGCGTGCCGCGACCGCCGGTCGTCTCGTGGCTGTTCGGCGGATCGGGGGCGGCGTTACGGTGCGCCCATGTGCGAGGGACACGCGAGCCCGGCCGAGGTCGCGCAGGGCCTCCCGCGCCCCGCCGAGGGCCCCGCGGTCGACCCGATCCGGCTCGAGCCGGTCGACGAGATCCGGATCACCACACTGGTGGAGAACGTCTTCGACGCCCTGCTCGTCGGCGACGAGCGGGTCTCACGGGTCGGGCTCGGGGCGGGCCGGGCCACCGCGGCGCAGTTCCTGGGGGGCGCCGCGGACGTGGGGCTGCGGGCCGAGCACGGGTTCGCCGCCCTCGTCACCGTGCGGCGCGGCACTGCGACCACGTCGGTGCTGTTCGACGCCGGCCTCTCGCCCGACGCGCTGGTGGTCAACGCCGGGCGGGTCGGCGCGGACCTCACCGGGATCCAGGGGATCGTGCTCAGCCACGGACACCCGGACCACGCCGGCGGCCTGGCCGGGCTGGCCGGCCGCAAGGGCACCCGGGCGCTGCCGATGGTGCTGCACCCGGCCGCGTGGACCCGGCGCCGGCTCGCGCCGCCCGGGGGCGAGGCGCGCGAGCTGCCGACGTTGAGCCCGCGGGCACTCGCGGGGGAGGGGTTCGAGCTCGTCGAGCGCCGGGTCCCGTCCGTGCTCCTCGACGGCGCGGTGCTGATCACCGGTGAGGTGGACCGGACCACCGAGTTCGAGCGGGGCATGCCGCCCGCGCACCAGGCGTGGACCGGGTCGGCCTGGGAGCACGACGCCGCCGTGGTCGACGACCAGGCGCTCGTCGTGCACGTGAAGGACAAGGGCCTGGTGGTGCTGACCGGCTGCGGGCACGCCGGGGCGGTCAACATCGTCCGGCACGCGCGGCGGCTGACCGGGGTGCCCGAGCTGTACGCGCTGCTCGGGGGCCTGCACCTCAACGGCCCGTACTTCGAGCCGGTCATCCCGCCGACGGTCGCCGCCCTGCGCGAGCTGGCGCCCGCGGCCCTGGTCCCGGGGCACTGCACGGGCTGGCGTGCCCAGCACGCCCTGGCCGCCGCGCTGCCCGAGGCCTGGATCGCCCCGAGCGCGGGCAGCACCTACGTCCTCTGATCCGCGAGTCGGCAGTCTCCTGCGACCGGAGGTGCGATCCCGGGAGGTCCCGGGATGTGGGGTTCGGTGCCGGGGAAGTGCCGACTCGTGGGGGCTAGAGGTGCTTGAGGGCCTCCTTGCGGGACAGCGGCGAGAGGTCGGGATGGCTGTCGACGAACTCCCGCACCCACAGCGGGTCGGTGCGCGCGTGCTGGCGCAGCGCCCACCCGATCCCCTTGCGCAGGAAGAAACCCTCGTCCTTGAGGCTGGCCTCGATGGCCTCGGCGAGCAGGTCGACGTCCGTGTCGCCCTTGGACTGCAGCTGGCAGACGATCGCCGTGCGGCGCAGCCACGGGTCGGGGTCGGTGGCCCAGCGCCGCATCACCGGCGTGACGCGCACGGGGTCGCGGCGCAGCAGCGGCCCGACCAGGCGGGAGGCGATCTCGTCCACGTGGTCCCACCAGGCACCGGTGACCACCCAGTGCCGGTAGCGGGGGAGCCAGTCCGCGTCGGGCCAGGCAGCGTACGCGCGGTAGCCGGCCAGGGCGGTGGCCAGGTAGCGCTCCTCGCGGAACTCCGCGCCGTCCCACAGCGCGTCGGCGACCGCCGCGAGGGCCCCGGGCGTCGGCGGCGGGGCGGCCTGGACGCACTCCCGCAGGATCCGCGCACGGACCGGCTGCGGGACCCCGCGGAACGGCATGTCCGACTTCATGTACGCCTGCATGACGGGGGCGGCCTCCGGGTCGGCGGCCGCGGCGAGCCCGGCGCGCAGCGCGTCGGCCAGGGTGCTCATGAGGTCAGCCTAAGCCCGGACGCCACCCCTTCGGGGAGGGTGAGCGGGAACGCCTTTGCATGAGATTTCACGACCATGCATAATCTTGCGCGTGGTACGGATCGCGGTGGCGGGAGCCAGCGGGTACGCCGGGGGAGAGCTGTTGCGTCTCCTCCTGCAGCACCCCGAGGTCGAGATCGGTGCGCTGACGGCGGGCGGCAACGCGGGACGACGACTGGGCGAGTTCCAGCCGCACCTGCCGCTGCTGGCCGACCGCGTGCTCGAGGAGAGTACGGCGGAGGTGCTCGGCGGGCACGACGTGGTCTTCCTCGCGCTGCCGCACGGCAGGTCCGCGGAGATCGCGGCGCAGCTCGGCGGGTCGACGCTGGTGATCGACTGCGGCGCGGACCACCGGCTGCGGGACGCCGACGCGTGGGACCGGTGGTACGGCGGCGAGCACGCCGGCCACTGGCCGTACGGGCTGCCCGAGCTGCCCGGCGGCCGGGAGGCGCTGCGCAGCACCACCCGGGTCGCCGTGCCGGGCTGCTTCCCGACGGTCTCCTCGCTCGCCCTCGCGCCCGCCCTCGCGGCCGGGCTCGTGGGCCCGGAGGTCGTGATCACCGCCGTCACCGGGACGTCCGGCGCGGGGAAGTCGCTCAAGCCGCACCTGCTCGGCGCGGAGGTGATGGGGTCGCTGTCCGCCTACGGGGTGGGGGGCGCGCACCGGCACACCCCGGAGATCGCGCAGAACCTGTCGGGGGTGTCCGGTAGGCCCGTCTCCGTGAGCTTCACCCCCGTCCTCGCGCCCCTCCCCAGGGGCATCCTCGCGACCTGTACCGCGCCGCTGACCGGCGCGGGCGCCGAGGCGCGCGAGGTCTACGACAAGGCCTATGCGGCCGAGCCCTTCGTGCACCTGCTGCCCGAGGGGCAGTGGCCCACGACCAAGGCGACGCTCGGGTCGAACACCGTGCACCTGCAGGTGGCGGTCGACGTCGACGCCGCGCGGCTCGTGGTGGTCGCGGCGATCGACAACCTGGCCAAGGGCACCGCGGGCGGGGCGATCCAGTGCATGAACATCGCCCTGGGCCTGCCCGAGACCACCGGCCTGCCGACCACGGGGGTGGCGCCGTGAGCGCACCGTCCGGCCAGGGCGTCACCGCCCCCCGGGGCTTCCGGGCCGCCGGGGTCATCGCCGGCATCAAGGCGAGCGGCAGACCGGACCTGGCGCTCGTCGTCAACGACGGGCCCGGGCAGACGGCCGCGGCCGTCTTCACCCGCAACAAGGTCAAGGCCGCCCCGGTGCTCTGGTCCCAGCAGGTCCTGACCACCGGGAGGCTGAAGGCCGTCGTGCTCAACTCCGGCGGGGCCAACGCCTGCACGGGCCCGGAGGGCTTCCGGACGGCGCACGCCACCGCGGAGAAGGCGGCCGAGGTGCTGCAGTGCGGCGCGATCGAGGTCGCGGTCTGCTCGACCGGCCTGATCGGGGCGCAGCTCCCGCGGGAGACGGTGCTGGCCGGCGTCGAGAAGGCCGCCGCGGCGCTGGACGCCACGCCGGCGGCCGGGCTCGCCGCGGCGACCGCGATCATGACCACCGACACCGTGGCCAAGCAGGCCGTCGCCGCCCGCGAGGGCTGGAGCGTCGGCGGGCTCACCAAGGGCGCCGGCATGATCGCGCCCTCGATGGCCACCATGCTGTCGGTGCTGACCACGGACGCGGCCGTCGAGCCGGAGGTCCTGGACCGGGCGCTGCACGCCGCGGTCCGGGTGAGCTTCGACCGGCTGGACGTCGACGGCTCGATGTCGACCAACGACACGGTGGTCGTGCTGGCCTCCGGCGCCTCCGGGATCACCCCCGGCGAGGAGGAGCTCGCCGCGGCGCTGACCGAGGTCGCCAAGGACCTCGCCCGGCAGATGCAGGCGGACGCGGAGGGCGTCACCAAGCGCGTCACCGTGCGGGTGACCGGCGCCGCGAGCGAGGACGACGCCGTGGTGGTCGCCCGGACCGTCGCCCGGGACTCGCTGGTCAAGACCGCGCTGTTCGGGTCGGACCCGAACTGGGGGCGGGTCGCCGCGGCGGCGGGGTACGCCGACGCCGACCTGGACCCCGAGCGGCTCGACGTCACGATCAACGGCGTCACCCTCTGCCGGGGCGGCGTCGCCGCGGAGGACCGGTCGCTGGCCGACCTCTCCGGCGAGGACGTCCTCGTCGAGGTGGAGCTGGGCCTCGGGTCGGGCGAGGCGGAGATCCTCACCACCGACCTGTCGCACGCCTACGTGGAGGAGAACAGTGCCTACTCCTCCTGAGACACCCGCCCGGCTGAAGCGGGCCGGGGAGAAGGCCGGCGTGCTGGCCGAGGCCCTGCCGTGGCTGCAGCGGTTCCACGGGCAGGTGGTCGTGGTCAAGTACGGCGGCAACGCCATGATCGACGAGGAGCTCAAGCAGGCCTTCGCGCAGGACATGGTGTTCCTGCGGCTCGCCGGCATCCACCCGGTCGTCGTGCACGGCGGCGGTCCGCAGATCAGCGCGATGCTGAAGCGGCTGGGGCTGCCGGGCGAGTTCCGCGGCGGGCTGCGGGTGACCACGCCCGAGACGATCGACGTCGTGCGGATGGTGCTGGTCGGCCAGGTGGGCCGCGAGCTCGTCGGGCTGGTCAACCAGCACGGGCCGTATGCCGTCGGGCTCTCCGGGGAGGACGCCGGGCTGTTCACCGCCGAGAAGCGCACGGCGCTCGTCGGGGGCGAGTCCGTGGACATCGGCCTGGTGGGCGACGTGGTGGAGGTCAACCCGGACGCGGTGCTGGACATCGTGAAGGCCGGCCGGATCCCCGTCGTCGCGGGCGTGGCCCCCGGGCCGGAGGGACAGGTCTACAACATCAACGCCGACAGCNCCCCGCCCGCCCTCGACGCCGCGAAGCTCGTGGTGCTCACGGACGTCGAGGGCCTGTACGCGAACTACCCGGACCCCGACTCGATCATCTCCGCGCTCACCGCCGCCGAGCTGGAGCCGATGCTCCCGGAGCTGGAGAGCGGGATGGCGCCGAAGATGGAGGCCTGCCTGCGGGCGGTGCGGGGCGGGGTCCCCCAGGCTCACGTGATCGACGGGCGGGTGCCGCACTCGGTCCTGCTCGAGGTCTTCACCAGCGAGGGAGTCGGAACCATGGTGGTGCCCGGATGACCGGCTACGCCGAGCGCTGGCAGCACGCGCTCATGAACAACTACGGCACGCCGCCGCTCACCCTGGTGCGCGGCGAGGGCGCGGTGGTGTGGGACGCCGAGGGCAACCGCTACCTCGACCTGCTCGGCGGGATCGCGGTGAACTCCCTCGGCCACGCGCACCCCGCCGTCGTCGAGGCGGTGACCCGGCAGATCGCCACGCTGGGCCACACCTCGAACCTCTACATCACCGAGCCGCCGCTGCAGCTCGCCGAGAAGCTCCTGGAGCTGCTCGGACAGGAGAGCGCGCGGGTGCTGTTCTGCAACTCGGGCGCCGAGGCCAACGAGGCGGCGTTCAAGATCGCGCGGCGCACCGGCCGGCCGAAGATCGTGGCGTGCCAGGACGCGTTCCACGGCCGGACGATGGGGGCGCTCGCCCTCACCGGGCAGCCGGCCAAGCGCGATCCCTTCGAGCCGATGCCCCCGGGCGTCGAGCACATCCCGTACGGCGACGTGGAGGCGCTCGAGGCGGCGGTCACCGAGCAGACCGCGGCCGTGTTCCTCGAGCCGATCCTGGGCGAGGCCGGCGTGATCGTGCCACCCGAGGGCTACCTCGCGGCGGCGCGGGAGATCACCTCGCGCAAGGGCGCCCTCCTGGTGCTCGACGAGATCCAGACCGGCATCGGGCGCACCGGCGCCTGGTTCGCCCACCAGGCCACCGGCGTGGTGCCGGACGTCGTCACCCTGGCCAAGGGCCTCGGCGGCGGCCTGCCGATCGGCGCCTGCATCGGCATCGGCGCCGCCGCGGGCCTGCTCGAACCCGGCCAGCACGGCACCACCTTCGGCGGCAACCCGGTGAGCTGCGCCGCGGCGCTGGCCGTGCTCAGCACGATCGACAACGACGGGCTGCTCGAGCACGTCGACCGGCTCGGCAAGGAGATCGTGGCCGGGCTCGAGGGGCTCGCGCACCCGGTGGTCTCGGACGTCTCCGGCGCCGGCCTGCACATCGGCATCGGCCTGAACCAGCCCGTGTCCGCCGGCGTGGCGGCGAAGGCCCGCGAGCGGGGGTACCTGGTCAACAACGCGGTGCCGACCCGGGTGCGCCTCGCGCCGCCGCTGATCCTCACCGAGGCGCAGGCGCAGGGCTTCCTCGAGGACCTGCCCGGCATCCTCGACGAGTCCGGCGGGACGGTCTGATGAGCGTCGTCGGGGGGCCGGCGCGCGGCGTCGGGAAGGGCAGGCCGCGGCACTTCCTGCGGGACGACGACCTGTCGCCCGAGGAGCAGGCCGAGGTGCTGGCCCTGGCCGCGGAGATGAAGGCGGACCGGTTCGCGCACCTGCCGCTGGTGGGGCCGCGTCCGGTGGCGGTGCTGTTCGACAAGTCGTCGACCCGGACCCGGGTGTCGTTCGAGGTGGGCATCACCCAGCTCGGCGGGCAGCCGGTGATCCTCGACGCGGCCAGCAGCCAGCTCGGCCGGGGCGAGACGATCGAGGACACCTCGCGGGTGCTCTCCCGGTTCGTCGACGCCGTGGTGTGGCGGACCGCCGGGCAGACGCGGCTCGAGGCGATGGCGGGGGCGTCGTCCGTGCCGGTGGTCAACGCGCTCACGGACGAGTTCCACCCCTGCCAGGTGCTCGCCGACCTGCTGACCGTCCGGGAGCGGTTCGGCCGCACCGCCGGGCTCACGCTGACCTACCTCGGCGACGGCGCCAACAACATGGCGCAGTCGCTGCTGCTGGGCGGCACGCTGGCGGGGATGCACGTGCGGATCGGGGCGCCGGCGGGCTTCACCCCGGACCCGGACGTGTTGCGGGACGCCAAGGCCCACGGTTCGGCCACCGGCGGATCGGCCGAGGTCCTGTCCGACGCGCGGGCGGCCGTGGAGGGGGCGGACGTCGTCGTCACCGACACCTGGGTGTCCATGGGGCAGGAGGCCGACGGGCGCGACCGCGCGGCGCCGTTCCGGCCGTACCAGCTCAACGCCGAGCTGCTCGCGCACGCGGGCGAGCGGGCGATCGTCCTGCACTGTCTGCCCGCGCACCGCGGCGACGAGATCACCGACGAGGTGCTCGACGGGCCCGCCAGCGCGGTGTGGGACGAGGCCGAGAACCGGCTGCACGCCCAGAAGGCCCTGCTCGCCTGGCTGATGGACCCGGTCCGGTCCGGGAGCGACCCGCGATGAGCCCGCGCACCGGAGGGGCCCGCCCGTGACCTCGGCCCGCCCCCGCAACCAGGCCGCGAGCCGGGTCGCCCGCCAGGCCCGGATCGTCGAGCTCATCACCCGGCGCGCGGTGCGCAGCCAGGGCGAGCTGCTCGGCCTGCTCGAGGCCGAGGGCATCGAGACCACCCAGGCCACGCTGTCCCGGGACCTCGACGACCTCGGCGCGGTCAAGCTGCGCGGCGCGGACGGCGGGCCGCCGGTGTACGTGATCCCGGAGGACGGCAGCCCGGTGCGCGGGATCGAGGGCGGCACCGGCCGGGTGTCCCGGTTGCTGGGGGAGCTGCTGGTGTCCGCGGACGCGAGCGGCAACCTCGCCGTCCTGCGCACCCCGCCCGGTGCGGCCCACTATCTGGCGAGCGCGCTCGACCGCGCCGCCCTGAACGACGTCGTCGGCACGATCGCGGGCGACGACACCGTCCTGGTGGTGGCCCGCGAGCCGCTCACCGGGGCCGAGGTCGTCGCGCGACTGCTCGACCTGTAGACCAAGGAGCACCATCGAAGTGAGCAAGGTCCTGACCTCCCTCCCCAAGGGCGAGCGCATCGGCATCGCCTTCTCCGGTGGCCTCGACACCTCCGTGGCGGTCGCCTGGATGCGCGACAAGGGCGGGATCCCGTGCACCTACACCGCCGACCTCGGGCAGTACGACGAGGCCGACATCTCCGGCGTCCCCGCCCGGGCGAAGCAGTACGGCGCCGAGATCGCCCGCGCGGTCGACATCAAGCCGCAGCTGGTGGAGGAGGGCCTGGCGGCGCTGGCGTGCGGCGCCTTCCACATCCGGTCCGGCGGCCGGACGTACTTCAACACCACGCCGCTGGGCCGCGCGGTCACCGGGACGCTGCTGGTGCGCGCGATGCAGGCCGACGGCGTGAACATCTGGGGCGACGGCTCGACCTTCAAGGGCAACGACATCGAGCGGTTCTACCGCTACGGCCTGATGGCCAATCCCGAGCTGCGCATCTACAAGCCGTGGCTCGACGCCGACTTCGTCCAGGAGCTGGGCGGGCGGGACGAGATGAGCCGGTGGCTCACCGCCCACGGGCTGCCCTACCGGGACGCGGCCGAGAAGGCCTACTCCACGGACGCCAACATCTGGGGCGCGACCCACGAGGCCAAGACGCTGGAGCACCTCGACGTGTCCCTGGAGACCATCGAGCCGATCATGGGGGTGAAGTTCTGGGACCCCTCGGTCGCGATCGAGACCGAGGACGTCGCGGTCACCTTCGAGGGCGGGTACCCGGTGGCGATCAACGGCAGGCGGTTCGCGGACCAGGTCGCGCTGGTCCTGGAGGCCAACGCGATCGGCGGGCGCCACGGCCTGGGCATGTCCGACCAGATCGAGAACCGGATCATCGAGGCCAAGTCGCGCGGCATCTACGAGGCGCCCGGGATGGCGCTGCTCTTCGCCGCGTACGAGCGGCTGCTCAACGCGATCCACAACGAGGACACCCTGGCCAACTACCACTCGGAGGGCCGCAAGCTCGGGCGGCTGCTCTACGAGGGCCGCTGGCTGGACCCGCAGGCGCTGATGATCCGCGAGTCGATCCAGCGCTGGATCGCGTCGCTGGTCACCGGCACCGTCACGCTCCGCCTGCGCCGCGGGGACGACTACACGATCCTGAACACCGAGGGGGTCGGCTTCTCCTACCACCCGGACCGGCTCTCCATGGAGCGCGTCGAGAACGCCGCCTTCGGGCCCACGGACCGGATCGGCCAGCTCACCATGCGCAACCTCGACATCGCCGACTCCCGCGCCAAGCTGGAGGCCTACGCCGGGCAGCCGGCCGAGCAGGGCACCGTGCTCGTCGAGCACGGCACGCTGTTCGGCGAGCTGCCGTCGGGCGGCTTCGACCGGATCGCGGCGGCCGACCGGGCCGAGGAGCGCGAGTCGGAGAAGTCCCTCGACGCCGCCGCCCTGGAAGCGGGCAACGACTGATGGCGGGCTCCGGATCGGGTTCGGCGCTGTGGGGTGGCCGGTTCAGCGGCGGTCCGGCGGACGCGCTGGCCGCGCTGAGCAAGTCCACGCACTTCGACTGGCGGCTCGCGCCGTACGACATCCGCGGGTCCAAGGCGCACGCCCGGGTGCTGCACCGGGCCGGCCTGCTGTCCGACGACGAGCTGGCCGGGATGCTCGACGCGCTGGCCAAGCTGGAGTCGGAGGTCGAGTCGGGGGCGTTCGTCCCCGCCCCCGGCGACGAGGACGTGCACTCCGCGCTGGAGCGCGGCCTGATCGAGCGGGCCGGGGCGGACCTGGGCGGCAAGCTCCGGGCCGGGCGGTCCCGCAACGACCAGGTCGCCACCCTGTTCCGGATGTGGCTGCGGGACGCCGCGCGCCGGATCGCGTCGGGTGTGCTCGACGTGGTCGACGCGCTCGTCACGCAGGCCACCGCCTACCCGGACGCGCCGATGCCCGGCCGCACCCACCTGCAGCACGCCCAGCCGGTGCTGCTGTCGCACCAGCTCGCCGCGCACGCCCAGGCCCTGGTCCGGGACGTCGACCGGCTGCGGGACTGGGACCGGCGGGCCGCGGTCTCGCCGTACGGCTCGGGAGCGCTCGCCGGCTCCTCGCTCGGGCTGGATCCCGAGGCCGTGGCCGCCGAGCTGGGCTTCGACTCGTCGGCGGAGAACTCGATCGACGGCACCGCCGCGCGGGACTTCGCGGCGGAGGCCGCGTTCGTGCTGGCCATGGTCGCGGTCGACCTGTCGCGGCTGTCCGAGGAGGTCATCCTCTGGGCCACGGCGGAGTTCTCCTACGTCACGCTCGACGACGCCTTCTCCACCGGCAGCTCGATCATGCCCCAGAAGAAGAACCCCGACGTCGCCGAGCTGGCGCGCGGCAAGGCGGGGCGGCTGATCGGCAACCTGGCCGGCCTGCTGGTCACGCTCAAGGGCCTGCCGCTGGCGTACAACCGGGACCTGCAGGAGGACAAGGAGCCGCTGTTCGACTCCGTCGAGCAGCTCGAGCTGCTGCTCCCGGCCGTGGCGGGCATGGTCGAGACGCTGGTCTTCCACACCGACCGGCTCGCCGAGCTCGCGCCCGCGGGCTTCACCCTGGCCACGGACGTCGCGGAGTGGCTCGTGCGGCAGGGCGTGCCGTTCCGGGTGGCGCACGAGGCCGCCGGCGGGTGCGTCCGCGCGGCCGAGGCACGCGGCGTCGGGCTCGAGGACCTCACCGATGCCGAGTTGGCCGGCGTGCACCCCGCCCTTACCCCGGCGGTGCGGGAGGTGCTCACGGTCGAGGGCTCCATCGCCTCCCGGGACGCCCGCGGCGGCACCGCCGGTCCGCGGGTGGAGGAGCAGCTCGACGGCCTGCGCCTCGCCTCCGCCGCGGCGCGGGCCCGGGTGAGCGGCTGAGTGGCGGCGCCGACCCGGCCGTTGATCGCCCGCGAGGAGCTCGCCACGGACGTGCTCCCCGCGGCGGCCCGGCTCCTGGGCTGCACCGTCGAGGCGGACACGCCCGAGGGCCTGGTCGCCGTCGAGCTCGTCGAGGTGGAGGCCTACCGCGGGGCGGACGACCCGGCGTCGCACAGCTACCGGGGCCGGACCCCGCGCAACGCCGTGATGTTCGGCCCCGCGGGGCACCTGTACGTCTACTTCGTCTACGGCATGCACTTCTGCGCCAACGTGACCTGTCTGCAGGAGGGCGAGGCCGGCGCGGTGCTGCTGCGGGCCGGCCGGGTGGTGTCGGACCCGGGGATCGCCCGGGTCCGGCGGCCGACGGCCCGGCGCGACGCCGACCTGGCTCGCGGGCCCGCGCGCCTGGCCTCGCTGCTCGGGCTCGGCCGGGAGCACAACGGCGTCGACGTCACCTCGCCGGACTCGCCGGTGCGGGTCGTGGCGGGGGAGCCCGTGCCGGCCGAGCGGATCCGCACCGGTCCGCGGGTGGGCGTCGCCGCCGCGCACGACACGCCCTGGCGCTTCTGGGTCGACGGGGCGCCCGAGGTGAGCCCGTACCGGCCGGGCCGCGTCCGTTCCGTGACGTCACGAGACCGCACCGAGATGGACAGGCAGGAAAGGCGAGCCTAACCTTCCTGCCATGATCGTCGATCGTCGGCCGGGCCGACTCCTCACGCTCGTCGGCCTGCTGCTCGCGGGCGCCCTCGTCCTCGCGGGCTGCGGTGGTTCGGGCGGTGGTGACCGGTCCGGACCGGGGAGCACCGCTCCCTCCGGCACCTCGGATGTCTTCCCGGCGACCGTCACGCACAAGTACGGGACCACGACGGTGCCGGCCGCCCCGCAGCGCGTCGTGTCGCTGGGCTACACCGACCAGGACGCGATCCTGGCGCTCGGCGTGGTCCCGGTCGCGATCCGCGAGTTCACCGGCAACAAGCCCTCCGCCACGTGGGAGTGGGCGCAGGACGAGCTGCAGGGCCGGCGGCCGCAGGTCCTGCCGGTCGGCGAGGTGAGCACCGAGGCGCTCGCCGCCCTGCGCCCCGACCTGATCGTCGGCATCTCCGCGGGCCTCACCCAGGAGCAGTACGACACCTACTCCGAGATCGCGCCGACGATCGCACAGCCGGCCGGGTTCGTCGACTACGGCACCCCGTGGCAGGACGCCACCCGTCTCACCGGCCAGGCGCTCGGCAGGAGCGCCGAGGCCGAGAAGCTGATCTCGGACCTGGAGGCCCGGTTCGCCCAGGTCAAGGCCGCGAGCCCGGCGCTGCAGGGCAGGACGGTGGCCGGTGTGCGGCCGAGCACGGCGGACAACGCGTCGTTCTTCGTGTGGGGTTCGCAGGACCTGCGGGCGCGGTTCTTCGAGGCGCTGGGCATGACCGTCCCACAGGACTTCGACCAGCTGGCCGGGTCGAACTTCTACGCCACGATCTCGACCGAGGAGATCTCGAAGCTGAACTCGGTCGACTCGCTCGTGCTCATCACGGCGAGCGACGCCGAGACGCAGGCGTTCCAGAACCTGCCCGGATACTCGAGCCTGACGCCGGTGCGGGAGGGCCACGCCTTCACCCCGACGCCGGAGCAGTCCGCGGCGCTGTCGTTCTCCAGCGTGCTCAGCCTGCCGGCGCTGCTCGACAGCCTGCCGGCGGACATGAACGCCGAGCTCGCATGACGCCCCGCTGAGCCGCCCGACCACCGGTCCGTCCCCGCGACCCGGGGGACGGGCCGTCCGCGTATCGGGGAGGATTGGGTTCGTGAGCATCCTCGACGAGCTGGAGTGGCGCGGCCTGATCGCGCAGAGCACCGATCTCGACGCCCTGCGCAAGGACCTCGAGGGACCCGAGCCGCTCACCCTCTATTGCGGGTTCGACCCGACGGCCGCCAGCCTGCACGCCGGGCACCTGATCCCGCTGCTCACCCTGCGCCGCTTCCAGGAGGCCGGGGCCCGGCCGATCGTGCTGGCCGGCGGGGCGACCGGGCAGATCGGCGATCCGCGTGACGTCGGCGAGCGGTCGCTGCACAGCGTCGAGACGGTCACCGAGTGGGCCACGCGGATCCGCGGGCAGCTCGAGCGGTTCGTGACCTTCGACGACTCGGCCACCGGAGCGCTCGTCGCGAACAACCTGGACTGGACCGGGAACCAGAGCGTGCTGACCTTCCTGCGGGACGTCGGCAAGCACTTCTCGGTCAACGTGATGCTGGCGCGCGAGACGGTCAAGCGCCGCCTCGCCGGGGACGGGCTGTCCTACACCGAGTTCAGCTACCTGCTGCTGCAGTCCCAGGACTACCTCGAGCTGTACCGGCGCTACGGCTGCCGGTTGCAGATCGGCGGGTCGGACCAGTGGGGCAACATCGTCGGCGGCGCGGACTTCATCCGGCGGGTGGACGGCGGGACCGCACACGCGTTGACCACCCCGCTGGTGACCGACTCCGAGGGACGCAAGTTCGGCAAGTCCACCGGTGGCGGCAGCATCTGGCTCGATCCGGACCTGACCTCGCCGTACGCCTGGTACCAGTACTTCGTCAACGTCGCCGACGCCGACGCCGGCCGGTACCTGCGTCTGTTCACCTTCCTGCCGCGGGAGGAGATCGAGCAGCTGGAGAAGGAGACGGCCGAGCGCCCGCACCTGCGGCTCGCCCAACGCCGGCTCGCCGAGGAGCTGACCACCCTGGTGCACGGGCCGCAGGCGACCGCGCAGGTGATCGCCGCCTCGTCGGCGCTCTTCGGGCGGGGCGAGCTCGGCGAGCTGGAGGCCGGAACGCTGAGCGCGGCGATGGCGGAGGTGCCGACCACGGACACGTCGCTCGGGGCCGGCAGCACGATCGTCGACCTCCTGGTGGCGACCGGGCTGGTCGAGAGCAAGGGGGCCGCGCGCCGCGCCGTGAAGGAGGGCGGGGCGTACGTGAACAACGCGAAGATCGACGACGAGGAGTGGACCCCGTCGTCGGACGACCTGCTCGCGGGCGGCTGGCTGGTGCTCCGGCGCGGCAAGCGGAACCTCGCCGGCGTGCGCGTGGCGCGCTGACTCCGCGCGAGGTCGCCGAGATCACGCGCACGGGATTCGGGCCCGGTACGCACCCCCACGAGGGGCGTGCCGGGCCCGTTCGCCTCCGGGTGCCCGGGACCGGGACGGGTCGACCGCGGGGGCGGTCGCGCGGGCGGGGTCGAGGGGCTGTCGCGGGACGATCACTGCGCTGCCGCCCCTGACCTGCGCGAACGGCGAAAGTGCCCCCCCGGTTTTCGGAGCCCCGGAGCGGGTGTGTAACTTTCTCTCTCGTCGCCACGGCGGTCAGCACGACAGACCGGGACGGGTTCTCCGGCCCAGAGTCAGACCGCAGGCGGGCGACGACAATCGGTTCGACCGAGCCTCTCGGGGCACGGACGGACCGGCGCGGGACTCCGGTGCTTGACCTGGCCGGGGGGCATGCGTAAGATAGGGGAGTTGCCTCCGAGCGGATCGCTCTGGTAGGGTGACAATCCGAGATGGAAGCCCCGGATCGAGATCGCGAATGCGGTCGCGTGATGGTGTGCGGGTGT
>NZ_JBHSQK010000069.1:33622-48843 GCF_042658055.1 Pseudonocardia lutea | reverse complement strand
CGCGAGCGGCGGCCGGGCGCGCCGTCGCCGACGCCGGGCACGGTGAACCGCCGCGCCGCGACCCGGCTCAGCCGGGCGGGGCTGCCGACGGGCATCGCGTTGCCGGCGCCCATCGCCGCCGGACGGTCCTGCGGGGCCTCGGCCGCCTCGGCCGCGTCGGGTCGTGTGGCGCCGCCGGCCCGCTCGGGGCCGGCTCGGTCGGGTCCGGCCTGCTCCGAGGCGGTCTGCTCGGGTCCGGTCCGGCCGCCCGGCGGGGTCGGGGCGGTGGCGGGCTCGGCCTCGTCCCCACCGGCGTCGGGCGCCTCGGCGTCGGGGCCGCCCCCGGGCTCGGCGTCGGGGCCGCCCCCGGGCTCGGTGTCGGGGCTGTCCGGGCCCCGGCCGCCCGGGTCGTCGTCCGGGTCGGGGGGGTCCTCGGGCCCGAGGTCCTCCTCGGCGTCCCGCAGCGCCTCCTCGAGGTCCTTCTCGTCGATCCCCGGCTCGTCGAACGGGTCGCGCCGGCGCCGGTGCGGCAACGCCAGCCGGGCCGCGACCCGCACGTCCTCCTCGGCGACGGCGCCCGCGCCCCGCCACGCCGCGTGCGCCACGGCGGTCCGGGCGATGACCAGGTCGGCGCGCATGCCGTCGACGTCGAACCGGGCGCACACGAACGCGATCCGGCGCAGCTCCCGGTCGCTCAGCCGCACGGCGTCGACCCGGTCCCGGGCGGCGACGATCCGCGCGGCGACCTCGGCGTCGGCGGCGGCCCAGGTCGCGGCGAAGGCGGCCGGGTCGGCCTCGAACGCCATCCGGCGCCGGACGACCTCGACGCGGGTGTCGACCTCGCGCGCGGCCCTGACCTCGACCGTCAGCCCGAACCGGTCGAGCAGCTGCGGCCGCAGCTCGCCCTCCTCCGGGTTCATCGTCCCGACCAGCAGGAACCGCGCCGCGTGCGAGACCGAGACGCCGTCGCGCTCGACGTGCGCGCGGCCCATCGCCGCGGCGTCCAGCAGCAGGTCGACGAGATGGTCGTGCAGCAGGTTGACCTCGTCCACGTAGAGCACGCCGCGGTGCGCCTCGGCCAGCAGGCCGGGCTGGTAGGCGCGGGTGCCCTCGGACAGCGCCTTCTCCAGGTCCAGCGAGCCGACCAGGCGGTCCTCGGTGGTGCCCACCGGCAGCTCGACGAGCCGGGCCGGCCGGCCGGTGCCGGCGCCGCCGGTGTGCGGGCCGTCGGGGCAGGCGGGGTCGGGGGCGTCGGGCGCGCAGCCGAAGCGGCAGCCCTCCACGACCTCGACCGGCGGCAGCAGGGCCGCGAGCGCACGGACCGCCGTCGACTTGGCGGTGCCCTTCTCGCCGCGCACCAGCACGCCGCCGACGCCGGGGTGCACGGCGTTGAGGACCAGGGCCAGGCGCAGGTCGTCGTGCCCGACGACCGCGGAGAAGGGGAAGGTCGTGCTGCTCGCGGTCCTGCTCATCGCCGCGACTCTGCCAGACCGGTCGCCAGCACCGGGAGGTCCGCGGGAGCACCGTGACTGATCACATGCTCGAGTGACGCCAGGTCCAGGTGCTGCTCGACGAGGTCCGCCAGCAGGTCGAGCTGGGCGGTCCGCTCGGCGGCGAACGACGTGGCGGGGGCGGGCCGGAACCCGGACCGACCTGACTGTTCGGCGAGCCGGGCCAGCAGGAGCCGGCGGAACGAGTCGTTCTCCAGCAGGCCGTGCCAGTGCGTGCCGAGCACGGTCCCGGCGTCGGATCCCTCGCCGTCGAGCAGCTGCGGGTCGCCGGAGCGCACCACCCGGCCGTGGTGGATCTCGTAGCCGCCGACCGGGACGCCGAACGCGGTGCCGGTCGGGGTGCCGAGGTGTTTCTCGGCGTCGAACGCGATCTCCAGGTCGAGCAGCCCGAGCCCGGCGACGTCAGCGCCGCCCGGCACCTCCACGCCCGGGTCGGTGATCCGCCGGCCCAGCATCTGGTAGCCGCCGCAGATCCCGAGGACCGGCCTGCCCTCGGCGGCGTGCGCCGCGATCGCGTCGGCCAGGCCCGACGCGCGCAGCCAGGCCAGGTCCGACACGGTCGACTTGGATCCGGGCAGCACGACGACGTCGGCGTCGAGCAGCCGCGACGGCTCGGTCACGTACCGCACGGCGACGCCGGGTTCGCAGGCCAGGGCCTCCGCGTCCGTGGCGTTGGAGATCCGCGGCAGCCGGACCACCGCGACCCGCAGCCACTGCTCACCCACGGGCGGGGCCGGGCGGCCGAGCACCCCGTCGGCGACCGCGGACAGCGAGTCCTCGGCGTCGAGCCACAGCCGGTCCGACCACGGGATCACGCCGAGGGTCGGCCGCCCGGTCAGCGACCGGAGCCGGTCGAGTCCCGGGGCGAGCAGCGCGGGGTCGCCCCGGAACTTGTTGATCACGAACCCGGCGATCCGCGCCTGGTCGGCCGGGTCGAGGACGGCGACGGTGCCGAACAGGTGCGCCAGCACCCCGCCGCGGTCGATGTCCCCCACCACGATCACGGGCAGGTCCGCGGCCTGGGCGAGACCCATGTTGGCGAGATCGGTCGCCCGCAGGTTGATCTCGGCGGGCGAGCCGGCGCCCTCGCAGACGACGACGTCGAACCGCGCGCGCAGGTCCGCGAGGGTCTCCGTGACCACCTCGCGCAGCGCGGCGGTCCGGGTCCGGTAGGACAGGGCGGAGACGTGCCCGTCCGCGCGACCCCGCACCACCACCTGCGAGGTCCGGTCGCTGCCCGGCTTGAGCAGCACCGGGTTGAACGCGACGCTCGGCTCCAGGCCGCACGCGTGCGCCTGCATCGCCTGGGCCCGGCCGATCTCCCCGCCGTCGACCGTGACGACGGAGTTGTTGCTCATGTTCTGGGCCTTGAACGGGGCGACCGAGACCCCGCGCCGGCGCAGCCAGCGGCAGAGGCCCGCCACCAGGGCGCTCTTGCCGGCGTCGGACGTCGTACCCGCCACCAGCAGGGCGCCCCTCGGATCCACGGCGAGCAGTCTCCTCCCAGGAGCGGCGGCAGCGGCCCGGCGGGGTGCGAGGCGGCGGCACCCCTCGGCGGCGGGGCGCCTACCGTAGGGGCATGCGCTTCCTGCTGCGCCCCGGCTGGATCGCCTTCGTGGTGGTGGTCGTCGGCTTCGCCGTGGCGTGCTACACGCTGCTCGCCCCGTGGCAGTTCGGGCGCGAGGAGCAGCGCCAGGCGCAGCAGCACGCGATCGACGTCGCGAACGCCACCCCGCCGGTGCCGTTCGCCCAGCTGGTGCCCGGCACCGCGGTCGACGCCGGCGACGAGTGGCGCCAGGTCACGCTCTCCGGCACCTACCTGCCGCAGGCCGAGGCGCTGGTCCGGCTGCGGGTCGTCGACGGCAAGCCCGCCTCCGAGGTGCTCACCCCCGTCCGGCTCGACGACGGTCGCACCGTCGCCGTCGACCGGGGCTCGATCACCGCGGACGAGGGCACGGCCGTCCCCGACTACCCCGCCGCGCCCGCCGGGCCGGTCACCCTGACCGGCCGGCTGCGCCTCGACGAGGCCGACACCAGCGGCCGCGCCCCCTTCACCGAGGGCGGCCACCTGCAGATCTACGCCGCGAGCTCGCAGCAGCTGGCGAGGGCGACCGGCACGCCGGACATGGTCGACGGGTACGTGCAGCTGGCGGCGGGCCAGCCGGGCGTCCTGACCCCGGTCCCGGTCACGCCCGGCACCACCGGGGCGCCGTTCACCAACGGCTCGTACGCCCTGCAGTGGCTGACCTTCGGCGCCATCGCGATCATCGCGCTCGGCTACTTCGTCCGGCTCGAGGTGCTGCAGCGGCGGGGCGGGCGGGAGACCAGGGCGAGCCTGCGCGACGCCCTCGCCGGCCGCGACCTCGACCCCTCCGCCGACGACGACCCCACCCCCCGGCCGCGGCACCCCGACACGGACGACCGCGACACCCCCGCCCCCCGCTGACCTTCGCCACGGCCCCTGCCGGCGGGCATGATCGCCGCCAGGACCACCGCCGCGCCCGCGGACAGCAGGCCGACCGCGCGCGAAAGGCGGGCGGCGCGGACGAGGTCGGCCGGGACCGGGGCGGGGCCGCTGCCCAGGGCGGGACGGTCCTCCGCGCCGTAGGCGTACTCGGTCCGCCCACCCAGCCGCACACCCAACGCCCCTGCGGCGGCGGCCTCGACCGGGCCGGCGTTGGGGCTGGGGTGCTCGCGGGCGTCGCGACGCCAGGCGGCCAGGGCGGCGCCGGGCCGACCCCCGACCAGCGGGGCCGCGACCGCGGTCAGCACGGCGGCGAGCCGGGCGGGCGCCAGGTTGGCGAGGTCGTCGAGCCGCGCCGAGGCCCAGCCGAAGCGGGCGTGGCGGGGCGAGCGGTAGCCGACCATCGCGTCGAGCGTGTTGACGGCCCGGTACCCCAGCAGCCCCGGCACCCCGGCGACCGCGCCCCAGAACAGGGGCGCCACGACGGCGTCGGACGTGTTCTCCGCCAACGACTCCACCCCCGCCCGGGCCATCCCGGCCGCGTCGAGCAGGGCGGGGTCGCGGGCGCAGAGGTGCGGGATGCGGGCCCGGGCGGCCTCGAGCTCGCCCCGCTCCAGCGACCTCCCGAGGGCCGCGCCCTCGCGCACCAGCGACGTGCCGCCGAGCACGGCCCACGTCGCCACCGCCGTCAGCAGCGCCGCCGGCACGGCCCGCACACCGTGGCCGACCCTCCGCTCCCCCAGCGCACCGGCCAGCACCGCACCCCCGACCAGCACCGCGGTGTAGGCCGCGCCTGCGGCGCGGGAGTCCGCGTACAGCCGGCGTTCCAACCGCGCGGCGACCCGGCCGAAGCCCGCGACCGGGTGCCCGCGCCGGGGATCGGCGAGGACGAGGTCGGCCGCGACCCCCAACGCCAGCCCCAGCGCCCGCGCCGAGCCGGGGGACCGCAGGAGGGAGGGACGCCGCATGCCGGCCACCGTAACCCGGGGGATGATCGGGGCATGCGCACGGACATCGACCCCGGCGAGCTGGGGCACGGCCGCTTCTACAAGCTGCTGACCAGCGTCGTCGTCCCCCGGCCCATCGCCTGGGTCTCCACCCGCTCGGCCGAGGGCGTCGACAACCTCGCCCCGCACTCCTTCTTCACGGTCTCGTGCGTGGACCCGCCGATGGTGCAGTTCACGTCCGTCGGCCGGAAGGACTCGCTGCGCAACGCGACCGACACCGGCGAGTTCGTGGTGTGCCTCGCGAACGAGGCCATGTTCGAGGCGGTCAACGCCACCGGCACGAACTTCCCGGCCGGGGTCTCCGAGTTCACCGAGGTCGGGCTGACCGCGGAGCCGAGCCTGACCGTCGCCCCGCCCCGGGTCGCCGAGTCGCCGGTCGCGCTGGAGTGCCGGCTCGAGCAGGCCCTCGAGCTCGGGGACTCGACCGTCGTGATCGGCCGGGTCCTGCACGCCGCCATCGACGCCGACGCCTTCGAGACGGACGCCCGCGGCCACAGCCTGCCCGCGATCGACCGGCTCCGCCCGCTCGCGCGCCTGGGCCGCAACGAGTGGGCGACGATCGGCAAGGTCCTCGACATCACCCGCATCCCGTACGACGAGTGGCCGGGCCACTACCGCCGGGAGGACTGACCGCCTACCGCCGGCGGGCGTGCAGGTCGGCCGCGCGGGTCGCGATCTGGTGCAGGGTGCACGGCCAGACCACGCCCGAGCCGGCGTTGCGGCAGGCGGAGCAGCGGCCGAGGCGGTCCGGGACGTGCTCGGCGAGCAGCCGTCCGAAGACCTCGGGCATGTCCGCCAGCACGCCCGCCATCGGTCCGCTCCCCGGTCTGTACGTCCCGTCGCCTGCGGCCATCTGTCCCCTCCACGATCCGGTCGTGCGCCGCCGCCGGTGAGGCGGCGACCGCCGGCGGTCGTCCGCCGTCGCGCGGGCCGTGCCGCGGCACGGCCCGACCGCATCAGTACCGGACGGCCGGGCGGCGGCGCCGCCCGGCCACGGCACCTACAGGGTGAACTCGCCCGACGGCGTGGCCTCCGGGTCGGCGTGCAGCTCGCCCTCGCGCCCGCGCAGCTCGACCCGGCGGATCTTCCCCGAGATCGTCTTGGGCAGCTCGTGGAACTCCAGCCGGCGGATCCGCTTGTACGGGGCGAGGTTGTCCCGCGCGAACTGCAGGATGTCCTTCGCGGTCTCCTCGGTCGGCTCGTAGCCGGCGGCCAGCACCACGTACGCCTTCGGCACCGCGAGCCGCACCGGGTCCGGCGAGGGCACGATCGCCGCCTCGGCCACCGCCGGGTGCTCGATCAGCACGCTCTCCAGCTCGAACGGGCTGATCCGGTAGTCGGAGGCCTTGAAGACGTCGTCGGCCCGCCCGACGTAGGTGATGTAGCCGTCCGCGTCCCGGGAGCCGACGTCACCGGTGTGGTAGTAGCCGCCGGCCATCGCCTCGGCGTTGCGCTCCGGGTCGTCCTTGTAGCCGACCATGAGCCCGGTCGGGCGCTGCGAGAGGTCGATGCAGATCTCGCCCTCGTCGGCCTTCTCCCCCGTCGCCGGGTCGATCAGCGCGATCGGGAAACCGGGCATGGGCCGGCCCATGGAGCCGGGCTTGATCGGCGAGCCGGGCGGGTTGGCGATCTGGACGCTGGACTCGGTCTGCCCGAAGCCGTCGCGGATCTTCAGGCCCCAGGCCTTCTCGACCTGCTCGATCACCTCGGGGTTGAGCGGCTCGCCCGCGCCGACCACCTTCGTCGGCGGGGTGCGCAGCCCGGACAGGTCGGCCTGGATCAGCATGCGCCACACCGTGGGCGGGGCACAGAAGCTCGTCACGCCGTACTTGTCGAGCACACCCAGCAGGTTCGACGCGTCGAACTTGGTGTAGTTCATGACGAGCACCGTCGCCTCGGCGATCCACGGCGCGAAGACGTTCGACCACGCGTGCTTGGCCCACCCCGGCGACGAGATGTTGAGATGGACGTCCCCGGGCTCGAGCCCGATCCAGTACATCGTCGACAGGTGGCCGACCGGGTAGCTCTGGTGCGTGTGCTCCACGAGCTTCGGCTTGGCCGTGGTGCCCGAGGTGAAGTACAGGAGCAGGGTGTCCGTGGCCTGCGTGGGCCCGTCCGGCTCGAAGACCGCGGACTTCTCGTAGGCGTCCGCGTAGTCCTCCCAGCCCGAGGGCGCGCCCCGGACGGAGATCCGGGTGTAGTCGCCCGGGACGTCGTCGAACTTCCCCGTGTCGTCCTTGCCGACGATCACGTGCTTCGCGTTGCCCCGGTCCACCCGGTCGCGGAGGTCCTCGGCGGTGAGCAGCGTGGTCGCGGGGATGACGACGGCGCCGAGCTTCATCGCCGCCAGCAGCGTCTCCCACAGCTCCAGCTGGTTGGCCAGCATGAGGATGATCCGGTCGCCGCGGGCGACGCCGCGCTCGCGCAACCAGTTCGCGACCCGGTTGGACCGCTCGGAGAGCTCGGCGAAGGTCCACGAGGCGTCGCTGCCGTCGGCCTCGATGATCCACAGCGCCTTGCGCGCCCCGCGCTCGGGATCCGCGGCGACGGCGTCGAAGTGGTCGAGCGCCCAGTTGAACTCGGTGAGCTCGGGCCAGCGGAAGTCACGCACGGCGGTGTCGTAGTCCGTGCGGTGCGCGAGGAGGAAGTCCCGCGCCGCGTAGAAGGCCGTGCTGCTGTCGGACATTGCACCTCACAGGGTCGGCGGCTCTGCTCTGCGGGAACCCTATGCGAGATCGGCCCGCGCGCCACGTCCGGTCGGGCAGGTCGGGCCGGGTCCCCCGACCCTCGAACGTGGCGGTGCGTCGCGGGCCCGGCGGGGCCCGCCCCCACTAGCGTGCCGCGCGTGGACGGGGCGAAGGCGCGCACGGTCGGCGGACTCCTGGCGGCGGGGGCACTGGCCCTGCTGCTCGCGGCCTGCGGCAGCGGCGCGTCTCCCACCACTCCGGGGGCGAGCGGGCCCTCGCCGTCGGCGGCCCCGCCGTCGTCGGCCCCGGGGGACTCGGCGCCGGGGTCGTCGGTCCCGCGGACGACGGTCCCCCGGCCCGCGCCGACCGCGACGCCCCTGCTCTGGCCGGTCACCGACCTGGCCGCGGCGCAGGAGCTGCAGAGCCGGGTCGACGCCGGCGCGCAGCCGTGGACCCTCGACCCGGAGGAGGTCGCGATCAGCTACGCGACCACCACCTACGGCTGGACCGCTCCGGAGCCGAGGTCCACGGCCCCCGGATCGGTCGACCTCACCGACCCGTCGGGCGGCACCGCCCACCTCACGCTCGTCCAGCCGGTCCGGGCGGGGGCGACGGGCATCTGGGTCGTCTCCACCGCCACCCGCACCTGACCCGTCCGCTCCGACACCGCCGGACGTCGCGGATGCGGTCACCAGAAAGGGTGAAAGGGCCGCGAACCTGCTGCGTTCCGACGGGCCCCGCCGATTCCACCCGTGAGAGCCGCCCACACCGCCGGGCGGCCAGCGCCAGGGAGCCACGCCATGACGACCAGCGACTCGGTCCAGCAGGACATGTTCACCGTGCTGCACGGGCAGCCCGCGCCCGTCGTCACGCGGTGGACGTACACCGCGACCGACCCGTTCGCGGTCACCCTCGCGGTCCGGACCAGGCAGGACCGGTGGGTCGAGTGGCTCGTCGCGCGCGACCTGGTCGTCGAGGCGCTGTCCGGGCCCGCCGGCTACGGCGACATCCGGATGAGCCCGCAGCTGGTCCAGGGCTACGACATCGTCGAGATCGAGATCCGCTCCACCGACGGCCGCGCCGTGCTCGAGGTCGACCGGGACCTGCTGCGGCACTTCGTCGAGTCGTCGGCGGAGCTGGTTCCGCTCGGTGAGGAGTCGGCGGCCCTGGACCTCGACCGGGTGATCGAGCAGATCACCCAGCGCTGCGAGGGCTGATCCCCGCGTCGGCCCCGCCGGCCACGCCCGGCACGCCGCCCGTGTCCGGCTCCGCGTCGATCCGCGCGGCGGCGCTCGGGCGCTCCTGAGGTTCGGTCTCCTCGGCGTAGTCGCGGACCGCGTCCTCCTCCGCCTCGCCCGGCCGCTGGTCCTCGGCCAGCTGCCGCGCGACCTCCGGGTCCTCGGCGGGCGACTCGTCCAGCACCGGCTCCATGTCCTGGTCGAGCTCGTGCATCGCGGCCTCCTCGGCCGACGCGGCCGCGCCGTCGACGCCGACGTCCTCGGCCGCCGTCGCCGGGTCCTCGTCGCCCGGGCCACCGTCGAAACCGGGCGCCCGCGCGGTCAGCCGACCGGTGCGGGTCGTGTCGAAGGACGCGTCCTCGGGCTCCTCGCGCTCGATCCGCTGGTCGAGCGTCTCGCCCTCGCGCATCCCGGCGGCCGTGACCGTCGGGTCGTCGGTGCCGTAGGGCCGGTCGGCCGGGATGTAACCGGCGTCGAGCGGGTCGCCGCCCGACGGACCCGTCATCGCCTCCTCGTTGCCGAGATGGAGGGCCTCCACCAGGTCCGGCGCGGTGTCGAGGCCCTTCTCGTCCGCCTCGTGCTTCGCCATTGTCCTCCGATCTCCCGTTCCGGGCGCCGTCGGCGCCCACACGGTCGCCTACCCCGGACGCCGCCGCCGCACACGCGCCGTGGTCCGATAGGGCATGCCCAGCGACAGCGCCACGGACGGCGGGACGCACGGGCGGACGGCGGGTGGTGCGGACCGTCCGACGGCCGCGTCCCGGCCCGCCCGCCCCCGCGACTCCGCCGCCACCCGGCGCGCGCTGCTGGCGGCCGGTCGGGAGCTGTTCGCCAGCGCCGGCTACGAAGGGACGACGGTCCGCGCGGTCGCCGAGCGGGCCGGCGTCAACCAGGCCCTGCTGTTCCGGCACTTCGGGTCCAAGGAGGGCCTGTTCGCCGAGGCCGTGACGGGGCAGGCCCTCGACCTGCTGCACGACGGGCCCCCGGAGCAGGTGCTCCCCCGCACCCTCGCCGCGATCCTGGCGACCGACGACGGCTCGGCCGACGACGTCGCCCTGTTCCTCGCCGCGCTGCGCTCGGCGGGCAACACCGACGCCGCCGCCACGGTCCGCGAGGAGCTCCGGGTCGCCTACGGCGGCACGCTCGCCCGGCTCGTCGCCACGGACGACCCCGCCGACGCCGACCTGCGCGCCGAGCTCGCCCTCGCGTGGTTGCTGGGGATCGCGCTGCTGCGCAAGGTGATCCGCAGCGAGGCGGTGGTGGCCGCCGACCCCGACGCGGTGGTCGGGCACGTCACGCGGGCGGTCGACGCCCTCTTCGCCCCCGTGGACCAGGGCTGACCCCGCTCGGAGCAGGAGCGATCGCGGCTCCCGGCGCCGGTACCGCCCGGTGGCCGCACCCCCGTCCGACGCGCGGACACACCGGAGGGGCAGGGGGTCGATCGGCCGGCGGCACCTCGACACGCGGCGCACGCCGCTCGGCTCGGCCGGCGCACCTCGACACGCGGCGCACGCCGCTCGGCGTGGCGGCACACCCGAAGGGACCCGACACACCCGCTCGGTCTCGGCGGCACACCCGGCGCGAGCGTCGCACATCCTGTCGACGGGGTGTGACGCGCCGGAACGGGTGTGGCGGTTTCGAACGGGTGCTCCGAGCGGGGCGGATGGACCCAGCGCCGCGCCACCTCACACAACCGCCGGAGCGTGATACACCCGATCGACGGGGTGTGGGAGGCACGCGGCGGGTGTGAGGCCGCGCCGGGACGGGTGTGGCGGGCCGGAACAGGTGCACCCGGCGAGATCGATCGGGTCCGGACGCCCGACCTCGCCCTCCCGCTGATCGCGGCCTCGACCTCGCACAACCGTTCGAGCGCGGTACACCCGGTCGACGGCGTGTGGGAGGCACGCGGCGGGTGTGAGGTTGCGCCGGGAGGGGTGTGGGGGGCCGGAACAGGTGCGCCCGGCGAAATCGATCGGGTCGGACGCCCGACCTCGCCTTCCCGCTGATCGCGGCCTCGACCTCGACCTCGCACAACCGTTCGAGCGTGGTACACCCGGTCGACGGCGTGTGCGAGGCACGCGGCGGGTGTGAGGTTGCGCCGGGAGGGGTGTGGCGGGCCGGAACAGGTGCACCAGCCGAGATCGATCGGGTCGGACGCCCGACCTCGCCCTCCCGCTGATCGCGACCTCGACCTCGCACAACCGTTCGAGCGTGATACACCCGGTCGACGGCGTGTGCGAGGCACTCTGCGGGTGTGAGGCCGCGCCGGGACGGGTGTGGCGAGTCGAAGCAGGTGGAACCTGTTGAGGGTGTCTGGATCAGCGGGCGTGGCGCGGGGCGTGCTCGCCCACGCTCTCCGCACCCGCGTCCGAGCCGACGCTGCCCGCATTCACGTCCGAGCCCGCGGCGCCGAGTGCCGGCTCCGCGATTCCTTCACCCACTCCCAGGTCGGCGGGGCGGCCGAAGGGGTGGCGGAGGAGAACCCGGCTGCCCCGGCCGTCGAAGTGGACGAGCACCGTCTCGACCATGTGCTGCATGAGCAGCATCCCGCGGCCGCCGTTCCGGTCTGCGGTGACGGTGCCGCCCTCGCCCTGGGCGGGCCGCCAGCTGCCGTGGTCGGTGATCTCGATGCAGAGGGCCTCGCCCTCGGTCCAGAGGGTGAGCTCGACGTCGCCGGGCCTGCCCTCCGGGTAGGCGTGTCGGACGGCGTTGGCGACGGCCTCGTCGACCGCGAGCACCACGTCGTCGCGCTGCTCGGCGGTCAACCCCAGCGGGGCGAGCCAGCCGAGGAGCTCGTGCCGGATGTGGGAGAGCCGGTCCGGGCGGGCGGGCCAGCGGCGGTGGACGTACTCGACGGAGTCGGCCACGCCGGTGAGGTCGGCCTCGGCGCGCTCGACGTCGCCGGTCACCTCGGCGAGGACGGCGACGGGGTCCACGCCCGGGGCGTCGGCACCGGCGGCGGGTGCGTCCGGGTGCGGCGGGATCTGTGCCGGACAGGTCATGACGATGAGGGCCTCTCGGTGCGGGGAGCGTCTCGGGCCGAACGCCCCTGGGATGACCCCGAGCACCCACCCCAGAAACACCGCTGGTCGAGCCCTCGCCACCGCTCGTCGCGCCCACCCGGCCGGGAGGATCCGGACGGACCACCGTGCCCGTCCTGCTGGCGGAACCGACGTGCCCGTCCGCTGGCGGAACCGACTGCTGCGAGGTCGGTCCTCCTTGCGGGCCTGCACAGCGACCCGGGCCCGCCGTCGGCCACGCGCCCGTCGTCGGCCGCGCTGACCGACTGCTCCGAGGTCAGGCCTCCGGCGCGGGCCTGCGGACCGGGCCGGGCCCGTCGTCGGCCATGCGGAACCGGCCGGTCCCTCCGTCGGGCTCCGCGCCGGCCGTCCCGTCGGCGGTCGACCCGGACGTCACGCCCCCGGACTGGTCGGCCACGGGCGACCCGGACGGCCCCTCCGGCGCCGCGCTCGGCGGCGCCCCCCGCGCCCCGGACCGCCGGTCGATCTCCTCCCCGATGTACCGCAGCACCTCGGCCGCGACGGCGGCGACCGGCACCGCCAGGAAGGCCCCGGCGATGCCCCAGATCGCCCCGCCCGCGGTCACGGCCAACAGCACGACGGCGCCGTGCAGGTTGAGGCTCCGGCTCTGCAGGATCGGCTGGAGGACGTTCCCCTCGATCTGCTGCACGAGGATGATGATCGCGAGCACGATGAGGGCCGTCGTCACACCCTTGGTCACCAGCGCGATCAGGACCGACAGCGCACCGGCGACCAGCGCCCCGACGATCGGCACGAACCCGCCGAAGAAGGTCAGCACGGCCAGCGGCAGCGCCAGCGGCACGCCGAGGATCACCAGGCCGATGCCGATGAAGACGCCGTCGACCAGCGCCACCAGGGCCTGCGTGCGGATGAACCCGCCGAGGGTCCGCCACGCGCGCTGCAGCACGCCCGCGACGTGCCGCCCCGCCCGCGCACCGGTCACGCCGGTGAGCCAGGGCAGGAACCGCGGGCCGTCCTTGACGAAGAAGAAGGCCAGCACCACGGCGAGCACGAGGTTGAGCAGCCCGCTGGCGAAGGCCGACACCCCGGTCAGCACGCTGCCCGCGATCGTCGACGCGCTGGACTGCAGCTGACGCGTGACCGAGTCGATCATCGCGCCGATCTGGCCCTGGCCGAGGTTGAACGGCGGCCCGGACACCCACTGCTGGATCTGGGCGAGCCCGCCGGTCACGCCGGAGGCGATCTCGTCCGACTGGCCCGCCACCTGCGGCGCCAGCAGGGTGATGATGCCGCCGATCACCAGCAGCGCGCCGACCAGGACGAGCCCTGCGGCCGCGGCCGGCGGGAAGCGGTGCCGCACGAGCCAGCGGACCGGCGGCCGGAGCACGGTCGCGAGGATCACGCCGAGCAGCACCGGCAGCACGATCGACCAGAGCGCACCGACGATCAGGCCGAGCAGGATCGCACCGCAGGCGATCAGGATGATCCGCCAGCTCCAGGTCGCGAGCCAGGTCAGCCCGCCGCCGATCACCGCCCCGCGGTCCGGCTGCCGGGACACCTCGGGGGTCACGGGAGCGGCGGGCGGGGCGAACGACGAGCCGTCCCCGGTGCCGTCGACCACCCCGTCGGCCCTCCGGTCCCCGGCCGTCCCGTCCCGGACGCCGTCGGGGTCGCCGCCGACGGCCGCGCCGCCGAGCCCGGCCCCGTTCGCCGGGATCGCGCGCCCCTCGTCGTCCGGGTGCCCGCGCGTCCCGCGCGCCGCACGACGCGGCCCGCCTCGGTCGGTCACACCGCCACCCCCGTCCCGCTCCACGCGGTCGGCCCGCTCAGCGGTCCCCGGGTCGCCGCCTCAGCAGGTACGTGTCCATGATCCAGCCCTTGCGCTCCCGTGCCTCGGCCCGGAGCCTCACGATCTCGTCACGGACCTCGAGCACAGGACCGGACACCAGGAGCTCGTCCGGGCTGCCCACGTATGCGCCCCAGTACACCTCGACATCGGCGACCTCGGCGTCCGGGAGGCTCGCGAAGGCGGTGCCGCCGTCGAGCATCACGACGATGTCGTCGACGTCCGTGGGCAGGCCGGCCGCGATCCGCCGGCCGGTGGTGATCAGCACGGGCCGCCCGACCCGGTTGAGGATGAGCCGGTGGGCGGCGGCGAGCGCCTGCACGCTCGAGATGCCCGGGTACGAGACGACCTGGATCCCCTCGACGCCCTCGAGCAGCCGCAGGGTGCCGTCGTAGAGGGAGGGATCGCCCCAGACGAGGAAGGCCCCGATCTCGCCGTCGGCCAGCTCCGCGAGCATCGACGCGTAGAGCGACCCCCGCCGGTCCTGCCAGTCGACGACGGCGGCCGTGTACCTCTCCGACCGTCCGGCCTCCCCGGCCCCGGCCTGCCGGTCCCGCTCGGGGTCCGCGGCCTCGACCACCCGGTAGCCGCCGGGTTCGCGATGCCGGTGCAGGATCTCGGTCCGCAGCGCGGTGAGGTCCTCCTTCACCTCGCCCTTGTCGATGACGAAGACGACGTCGACGCGCTTGAGCGCGGCCACCGCCTGCAACGTCAGGTGGTCGGGGTCCCCCGAGCCGATCCCGATCACGTACACCGTGCGCACCGCGACACCCTATGCGGCCATCACCGCCGTCGGGGCCGCGCCCGGTACGCCGGGTTCGTCGCGGACGATCGCGATCTCTCGGCTGCAGCGGCGCGCGGCTGCGGGAGGTCTACGGGTCCGCCCTCGTCCGCCCCGTGGGCGCCGACAGCCGGTCGGGCGCACGACCCCGCCGGGTCCGACGCCGGGAGCGTCGCGGGCCCGCCCGCCGTTACGTCCCACGCGTGTGACCCCGTCCGGCGCCACCGGCCGTGCGGTCCGCGGGAGCAGCGCCCCGTTCGTCGGTCGAGGCCGGGTCGTGACCTGCGTCCGGATCGCCACGAACGGCTTCGGCGGCGGGAAACGACATCTCGTCCCTCGGACGACGCCGCTCGGCGCGCCGGGGGGCCGAACGGCCCGCACGACGATCACGGGCCGGTTACGGTCGGTCCCGCCGGTGGGAAGGACGTCCACCGGCACGCCCGGTCGGCCCGTCCCGCCTGCCCGCCGACACTCCCCCGGGCGCCCACCCCCGGCACGGGGCAGGCGCGGTGCGGTTGCTCCCCGGCTCCCCGCATGCCCGCGGACGGCGAGGAACGACGCATGCCCGACACGTGTGTGGCACCGCGCCCGGTGTTCGTGCCGAGCTCCCGGCACAGCGCCGAGGACCGGTCCGACGGCCAGGGTCGGTCCGCCGCCGACCTGATCGCCCGGCTCACCGGGACGACCACTCCCCCGCCCTCCGGCG
>NZ_JBHSQK010000069.1:0-33596 GCF_042658055.1 Pseudonocardia lutea | reverse complement strand
CCCGGCGCGCCGCCGAGGACACCCTGCTGTCCCCTCCGGGTGTCCCCGCCCGGACCCACGGGCCGAGCGCCCCGGTGCCCCCGGCCGACGCGGCCGACGTGCGGGCCCGGCCCGTGGGTCCCGCCGAGCCGCCGGCCGCCGTGCCCCAGCCCGGGCCCCGGCCCGGGCCACGGTCCGTCGCGCAGCCCGCGGCGCGGCCCGTCCCGCCGGCCCCTCCGGCCGACGCTCCCCCGGCCGGCCTGACCGGCTCCTTCTTCGCCTCGGGCCTCGCCCGCGGCCGGGGCCCGGCCCGCTCGGGCCTGGGCGGCGACGGCATCTCGACGACGGGCGTGCTCCCCGCGCTCGCCGCCGCGGTGCGCTCGCCGAAGGCCGTCGCGGCCGCGGCGACGGTCACCGTCCTGGGCGCCACCGCCGTTCTCACCGGCCTGCCCACCCCCGGCGGCGAGATCGCCCAGACCACCGGCGCCGACTCGCCGACCCTGCGCCTGGCCGCGGCCGACGCCACCCTGGACGCGGACACGGACGGCAGCGGCGGCTCGGCCGCCACGGACGACCGGCCCACCCAGGTCGTCCAGGCCGTGCAGGACGGGCCCGGTGCCGTCGGCGGCTCGATGCAGTCCGCCTTCGGCACCGCGATGGGCACGCTGCCCCAGGTGTTCGAGAAGGCCGACGCCGCCCGGATCGCCGCGGTCCAGAAGGCCGAGGCCGACCGGACCGCCGAGGAGCAGCGCTCCGCGCTGCGCCGGGCCGCGCAGACCGCCCGCGGGGCGGTGGGCGACACCGTCGACGACGCGGTGGACGACGCGGTGGACGGAGCGGTCGGGCAGGCCTCCGGCGTCGGTGCGAAGGCCCTCGCGGCCGCCCGCGGCAAGCTCGGCACGCCCTACCAGTGGGGCGCCAGCGGCCCGAACGCCTTCGACTGCTCGGGCCTGACCTCGTGGGCGTTCAAGCAGGCCGGGATCAGTATCCCCCGGACCTCCGCGGCCCAGTCCACCTTCGGCACCGCGGTGAGCAAGGACCAGCTGCAGCCCGGCGACCTGGTATTCTTCTACTCGCCGGTGAGCCACGTGGGCATCTACATGGGCGGCGGCAAGATCCTGCACGCCAGCACCAGTGGCGAGCCGGTGAAGATCTCCGACATGTCGGCCATGCCGTTCCACAACGCCCGGCGGATCTGACCGGGCGGGAGACCGTCCACCCCGGGGGCCCGCGCCGCGCGACCGGGCCCCCGGGGTCGGAGGACGCTCAGTATCGATGCCCGCTCCGCGAGCTCCGCTCAGCGTCGATACCCGCTCCGCGAGCTCCGCTCAGCGTCGATACCCGCTCTGCGAGCTCCGCTCAGCGTCGACACCCGCTCCGCGAGCTCCGCTCAGCGTCGATACCCGCTCCGCGAGCTCCGCTCAGCCGAGCAGCGGCTTCACCTTCGTGCCGAAGTCGTGGACGCCCTTCTCGAAGTCGTCGAAGGTGAACATCATCCCCTTGACGCCGGGCATCCCCGCCACGAGGTCGATCTGCCGGGCCACCGTCTCGTAGCTGCCCACCAGGGTGGCCATGTTGAAGTTCACGGCCCCCTCCGGCAGGTTGATCATCTTCGCGGTGCCGCCCGAGTCCGTGCCGCTGTCCTTGCCGCCCTCGTCGGCCATGTAGCCGAGCGCCCCGGCGTCGGCGCCGGCCTGGTAGGAGTCCCACTTGGCGCGGGCCTCCTCGTCCGTGTCGGCCATGATCGCCATGAACAGCGGGAGCGACCCGACGTCCCGCCCCGTCTGCTCCGCGGCCTTGGCCAGCCGCTGGGTGGGCTCGCGGTAGACCTCGGGGTCGTTGACGCCCGGGCTGAGGATGAAGTTGTAGTCGCCCTGCTCGGCCACCATCCGCATGCCGCGGTCGGACTGCCCCGCGCAGACGATGTCGATGTGCCCGCTCGGCCTCGGCGAGAGCACGCAGTCCTCCATCTGGAAGTACTGCCCCTTGAAGTCGCTGCGGCCCTTCTCCCACAGCTCCCGCATGACCTGGACGTACTCGGTGGAGTAGTCGTAGCGGTAGTTGTAGTAGTCGTCGCCCGGCCACAGGCCCATCTGCGAGTACTCGCCGCTGGCCCAGCCCGACACGATGTTGATGCCGAAGCGGCCCGGGGCGATCGAGTCGATCGTCGTCGCCATCCGGGCCACCATCGCCGGCGGCAGGGTGAGCACCGCCGTCGAGGCGTAGAGCTTGATCTTCTCCGTGACGGCGGCGAGGCCCGCCATCAGCGTGAACGACTCCAGCGCGTGGTCCCAGAACTCGACCTTGCCGCCGAAGCCGCGCAGCTTGATCATCGACAGGGCGAACGCGAAGTCCTGCGCCTCCGCCTCCTGCACGATGCGCTTGTTCAGCTCGAACGTGGGCATGTACTGGGGCGAGTTCTCGGAGATCAGCCAGCCGTTGTTGGCGATGGGGATGAAGACGCCGAAGTCCATGACGTGTCCTTCTTCTCGGGGGCTGTGCCATTGCCGTCGGGGGTACCGGCCGGGGAGGACCGGAGCACGGGGGCCACCTCGCGCGCGAGCAGCTCGACGGAGGCCAGGGCGTCGCCGACGGGCATGCCCGCCCAGTCGGTGCGCAGCACGAAGTGATCGACGCCCAGGTCCCGCCACGGCAGCAGCGCCGCGAGGCAGTCCTCGGGTGAGCCCACCACGAACCGGTCCTCCGCGAGGTCCGCGTAATCCCGATCGAACGATTCCTTCACGGGCATGACACGGTCCTGGCCCCAGTCGGCGTAGACCTTGTACTTCCCGGCGAGGTACGGGCGGGCCAGCTCGATCGCCCGCTCCCGCGTGGGCGCGCAGTAGATCTCCCGCATCAGCGGCAGCTCCCGCACCGGTTCCCGGCCCGCGGCCGCCCGCTCGGCGCGGAACAGGTCGAGCTGGCGGCGGATGGTCGCCGCCGTGGCGTGCGGGTTGATCATCCAGGTGTCGGCGAGCCGGGCGGCCCGTCTGACCGCGGCATCGGAGTTCGCCGCCATCCAGACGGGCGGGCGGCCCGCGGGCAGCGTCGTGGAGCGCACGCCGTCGAGCCGGCACCAGTCGTTGTCCGCGTACACCGGCTCGCCGGACCACATCTCCCGGACGATCCGCAGGTTCTCCTCGAAACGCCGGACCTTCTGCCGCGGCGGGATCCCGAAGGCCGCGTACTCGACCTCCCGGTACCCCAGCCCGACGCCGAAGACCGACCGGCCGCCGCACACGGCGTCGAGGCTCGCGAAGTTCTCCGCGGTGTCGACGGGGTTGTGCAGCGCCAGCAGGTGGATGCCGGTACCGATCCGCATGTCCCCGGCGTCGGCGGCGAGCCGGGCGAGCCAGGGCAGCGGCTGGATGTGCGAGAACGACTCCGGCAGGTGGTGCTGGCCGGCGAAGACCGAGTCCAGCCCGCCGTCGCGGGCAGCGCGCACCAGCGAGAGCTGCTCGCCCAGCGCCGCCACCGGGTCCCGGCCCGCCGGCTGCTGGTGGGTCAGGAAGATCCCGACACTAGCCACGGCAGGCCTCGGCGAAGTCGGCGGCCGGGGTGTCGTCGCCGAGCGACAGCACGGCGTCGAGCACCCGGTCCGTGGTCGCGGCGTCGGCGACCCGGCCGATGGTCTCCCGGAACTTGGCCACGACCTCCGCGTTGGTGAGCGGGCGCTCGTCGTGCCCGCGGTTGACCTGCTCGCGGTGCCGCAGCACCCGCCCGTCGGCCAGCTCGATCTCGACGGCGCCGGAGTACGCGGCCGGGAACGCGCTGTCCGGGTCCTCGGAGACCCGCACCTTCTGCGCGAGGTCGAGGATCGCGGCGTCGCCGAGCGCGTCGTCCTCCAGCTCGGCCAGCGTGAACCGGTCGCGGGTCAGGGCCGCGGCGACGACGAACGGCAGGCTGAACTTGGCGTCGTACTCGTCGCGCGGGGCCCACTTCGCCTCCGCCGGCTCGCAGACGACCTTGCCCGGCACCGGGTGGATCGCGCAGCGGATCTCGGTGATCGCGGTCTCCCCGATCTCCGGGCGCAGCAGGAGCACCGAGTCGGCGAACGCATGGATGAAGTGGCAGATCGGGTAGGGCTTGACGGCCGTGCGCACCAGCTCCCAGGTCTCCCCCAGCCGGTCGCCGACGGCCTCCGGGTGGGTCTCGCGCCCGGCCAGGTGGGTGTTGTAGAGCCCGAACCGGCCCTCGTAGACGGCGGGCGGGCCGCTCCAGCCGGCCTTGGCGAAGCTCGCCGCGGTCAGCCCGGACATCGCCGCCCAGCCCGGGTGCAGGCGCTTGGTCCAGGCGCCGTCGGCGAGGAACTCCAGCAACCCGGCGCTCATCGACCCGACGACGCCCTGGGCCGCGGCCAGGCCGGCCGCGTCGAGCCCGGCGATCTTGCCGGCGGCCACGGAGGCGCCGAACGCACCGGCCACCGCGGTCGGGTGGAAGCCGACGTCGTGGAAGCCGCCCGCGCCGCCGATCCCGACCCGCGCGGACACCTCGACGCCGAGGATGTAGGCCAGCAACAGGTCCTCGGTGGTCGCGCCCCGGCCCACCGCGGCGGAGAGCGCTGCCGGCAGGGCGGCAGCGGAGACGTGCGTGACGGCCGGGATGTGCGTGTCGTCGAAGTCCATGCCGTGGATCAGCACGCCGTTGAGCACCGCGGCGTCGCGCGGCGAGAGCCGGTCCGGCATCCCGAGCACCGGGTGCGTGCCGCCACCGAAGGCCGACAACGCCTCCAGCGCCACCGTCGGGAACCCGTACGCCGTCGACGCGAAGGCCAGCCCGACGGCGTCGAGGATCAGGTGCCGGGCGCGCTCGACCACCTCGGCGGGCACGTCGGAGAGCTCGGCGCGGGCGGCGAACCCGCCGACCTGCGCGGCGAGGGTCGTGGTCGTGGTCTTCTCGGGGCTGAGGGTCATGGGTGAGCCTCCTGGTCGAGGGCGGACGATACGTCAGACGTATGCGCGCTGGGAAGGGGTCACGCCGAGATCGGGGGCGTGCGGAGGTGGTGGTCGGTGCGGTCCTGGAAGAGCTGGGCCGCCCGGAGCGCGGTCGCCTCGCCGTGCGGCGGGGCGAGGAGCAGCGCCGAGACCGGGCAGCCGTCGGGCGCGAACCCGGTGGGCACGGCGAGGCCCGGGGCGCCGGTGAGGTTGCCGAGCATCGTCGCGCGGGACTGCGCGGCGTAGAGCGGGTACTGCTCGCCGTCGACGGTCACGGTGCAGTCGGGCAGCCGCGGGGCCGTGGCCGGCGTCGTGGGGACGACGACGAGATCGGCGCCGGCGAACACGGCCGCGAGCTCGGCCTGCAGCTCCGCGCGGAACTGCAGGGCGCGCAGGTAGTCGCTCGCGGGCGTGGTGATGCCCTGGCTGATCCGCCTGACGGTGACCGGGTCGTAGTCCGCCCAGCGGGCGGCGTCGATCCGGTGCAGGGCCGCGGCCTCGGTGAACACGACCTCGTAGCCGATGGGCAGGGCCCGCTCGGCCGACGGGATCTCGCCCGGCACGATCTCGGCCCCCGCGTCGACGAGGACGTCGGCGAGCTGGGCGACGCCGGCCCGGACCGCGCCGTCGCAGAGCTCGGTGAGGTAGCCGCCGGGCAGGGCGATGCGCAGGCCGCGCAGGTCCGTCGGCGGGCGCAGCGGGAGGTCCGGCATCCGCGGGTCCACGCCGTCCGGTCCCCGGAGCAGGGCGAACAGCAGCGCGACGGTGCGGGCGTCCCGGGCCAGCGGGCCCACGGTCTCGGTGGTCCACGACAGCGGGACCACCCCGGTGCGGGGGATCGCGCCCGCCGTCGGCTTCAGCCCGGTGAGACCGCACCAGGCCGCGGGCAGCCGGACCGAGCCCCCGACGTCCGTCCCGAGGCCGAAGGGGACCGCGCCCGACGCCACCGCCGCGGCCGTGCCGGTCGAGGAGCCGCCGGCCCACCGCTCGGGGTCCCACGGGTTGCGGCAGGCACCGGTCAGCGGCGGGTGCGGGCCGCCGACCGCGAACTCCGTGGTCGCGTCCTTGGACACGGGGATGGCGCCGTGCGCCTCGAGGCGCGCGACGACGCTGGCCGAGGCCGCCGCCGGAGGGGCGTCGGCGCGGGTGCGGGAGGCCGCCGTCGTCGGGACGCCCTCCACGTCGATCACGTCCTTGACCGCGAACGGCACGCCCTCCAGGAGCCGTGGGGCCCCGCGGCGGTCCGATCCGGCGGCCTGCGCCGTGGCGCGCTCGTGCAGGAAGCGGATGGTGCAGTTCAGCTTCTCGTGCACCCGCTCCAGCCCGGCGAGGGCGGCGGCGACCCGCTCCCCCGCCGAGGCCGTCCCCCGCAGCCGCTCCGCCGTCGCCCGCAGTCCGGCGGCGCCGTCGAGCGATAGCCCGGCGAACCCGTCGAGCCCGGCCTCGTGCGTCGCCGCGGCCGGTGCGCCGCTGCAGGGACCGGGGCCGGGCACGGGTCCCCGCAGCCAGGCCTCGCCGCGGAACGGGTCGGCGGTCTCCGGGCGGACCGGCAGCTCGCGCAGCGCGGCGGCGGCGGGCTCGGCCGCCGCCACCGCCTCGACCATGTCCTTCACCTGGGCCGGGTCCAGGGTGTAGCCGAGCCGGGCCGCCAGGGCGCCGAGCTCCTCCGGCGAGCTCATGCCGGGCCCTCCTCCGTGCGGGTTCCCGTCACCGGATGGTCGCCTTCCCGGCGAGCAGGGCCTTGGCGACGACGCCGCGCAGCACGTCGTTCGTCCCCTCGCCGATCGACATCAGCGGGGCGTCCCGGTACAGCCGCTCGACCTCGAACTCGGTGGAGTAGCCGTAGCCGCCGTGGATGCGCATCGCGTCGGTGGCGCAGGCCAGCGCCTGCTCCGAGGCGAAGATCTTGGCCATGCCGGACTCGGTGTCCATCCGCACGCCGTCGTCCATCCGCGAGGCCGCCCAGTAGGTCATCAGCCGCGCCGCCTGCAGCCGCACGGCGATCTCCGCCAGCCGCATCTGCACGGCCTGGAACTCGCCGATGGCCTGCCCGAACGCGGTGCGCTCGCGGGCGTAGTTCAGCGCCTCGTCGTAGGCCCGCTGGGCGATCCCGACGGACCGCGCGGCGATGTTGATCCGCCCGGTCTCCAGCGAGGACAACGCCTGCTGCATGCCGCGGCCCTCGATCCCGCCGAGCAGCTGCGAGGCCGGCACCCGGACGTCGGTCAGCACGACCTCGCACGACTCGGTGCCCTTGTAGCCGAGCTTGCCGATGTCCTGCGTGACCTCGAAGCCCGGCGTCCCGGCCTCGACCAGCAGGATGCTCATCCCCTTGTGCGCGGGGGCGGCGCTCGGGTCGGTCTTCACCAGCACCGGCAGCGGGTCCGCGTACCGGGCGTTGGTGATCCACATCTTGGTCCCGTTGACCACGTACTCGGCGTCGTCCCCGGAACCCTCCTTGCGGGCGACGGTCCGGATCCCCTGCAGGTCGGTGCCGGCGCCGGGCTCGGTGAGCGCGATCCCGGTGCGGCGCATGCCTGTCGCCAGGTCGGGGAGGTACTTGGTCTTCTGCTCCTCGGTGCCGTGCCGGGCGAGCATGAAGCACGACACGGAGTGGCTGCCGAGGATGCCGGCGATGCCCATCCAGCCGCGGGAGATCTCCTCGAAGGTCAACGCGAAGGACACCGTGTCGGCCGCGAGCCCGCCGTACTCCTCGGGGACGGCGAGCCCGAACAGCCCGAGCTTCTTCATCCCCTCCACGATCTCGGTCGGGTAGCGCCCGGACTGCTCCCAGTCCCGCGCGACCGGCACGATCTCCTTGTCGACGAAGTCCCGCAGCGTGTCCCGGAACAGCCGCTGCTCGTCGTTCAGCTGGAAATCCATCTCACTCCTTCCCCAGCGCGCCGGCCTCGCGCAGCGCGGCGATCCTCGCGTCGTCGTAGCCCAGCTCCCGCAGCACCCGCTCGGTGTCCGCGCCCATCGCCGGGGCGCCCCGGGTGGGGGCCCGGTCGGCGCCGGGCGGGCCGACCCGTACGGCACTGCGCAGCGTGCGGACCTGCCCGAACGTCGCGTTGTCGGTCTCCGCGACCAGGTCCCGCTCGAGCGTGTGCGGGTCGACGAGAGCGCCGGCGACGTCGTTGATCGGGGCGCACGGGATCGACGCCGCGTACATCGGGGCGAGCCAGTCGGCGACCGTCCGCGTCCGGAAGATCTCCTCCAGCAGCGGGATGATCACCTCCCGGTTCCGGTTACGGTCGGCGAAGGTCGCGAAGCGCGGGTCCTGGGCCAGCTCCGGCCGGTCCATGACCACGGTGAGCCGCTGCCAGAACTTCTCCTTGGCGCAGCCCACGACCAGCCAGCCGTCGGCGGCCTCGAAGGCCTGGAACGGGATCAGCGACGGGTGCGCGGAGTGGTGCGTGCGGGCGGGCTCGTAGCCCGCGGTCATGTGCCAGGTGCCCGGGTAGGTCAGCAGGCTCACGGCGGTGTCGTAGAGCGACAGGTCGCAGTCCGTGCCGACGCCGTCCCGCCGGGCCGCGTGGATCGCGGCGAGCAGCGAGATCGCCGCGACGTAGCCACCGCAGTAGTCCACGAGCGAGAGCCCGGTCTTCTGCGGTGCCCCGCCCGGCTCGCCGGTCAGCGACATCCACCCGCCGAGGGCCTGCAGCACGTAGTCGTAGCCGGGCTCCCTCGACCGCGGGCCCGTCATCCCGAAGCCCGTGAGCGAGCAGCAGACGATCCGCGGGTTGACCTCCTTGAGGTCGGAGTAGCGGATCGCGAGCTTCTCCGGGACGTCGCCGCGCAGGTTGGAGTACACGGCGTCGGCGGTGCGGACCAGGTCCTCGAACACCGCGCGGCCCTCGGGCGTGCGGATGTCGAGGGTGATCGAGGACTTGTCCCGGTTGAAGGACTGGAAGAACAGCGAGTCGCCTTCCTCGGCGTAGGGCGGGACCGACCGGCCGACGTCCCCGCCCACCGACGGGTCCTCGACCTTGATGATCTCCGCGCCCAGCTCGGCGAGGTGCATGGAGCCGAACGGGCCCGCCCCGTACTGTTCGAGCGAGACGATCCGGACGTCCTCGAGGGGTCTCACGCGTCCTCCAGGCTCAGCGGTGTCGCCGCCTGCGGGAACAGCGACCCCGCCCCCGCGGCGTCGCGCCTGTGCACGTAGAAGGTGCGCTTGAACGACAGCACCTCCACGGCGTCCTGGTTGAGCGTCCGGGTCTTGATCGTGACGATCCCGGCGTGCGGCCGGCTGCCGGACTCCCGCTTGTCCAGCACGATCGACTCCGACCAGATGGTGTCGCCGGCGAAGACGGGGGCGGTGAGCTTCAGCTCGTCGACCCCCAGGTTCGCGAAGGCGTTCTGCGTCGTGTCGGTGACCGACTGCCCCATGGCGATCGCGATCGTGAGCGGCGAGGCCACCAGCATCCGGCCGAACTCCGACGACTGCCCCACCTGCGCGTTGAAGTGCGCCTGGTTGGTGTTCATCGTCAGCAGCGTGAACCAGGTGTTGTCGGTCTCGGTGATCGTGCGCCCCAGCGGGTGCTGGTAGACGTCCCCGACCTCGAAGTCCTCGTAGAACCGTCCCTGCCAGCCCGGCTTCACGGTCACGCGGGGTCCCTCCTTCGGCTGCGCTCGGTGGTGTGCTCGATGTCCTCGAGCCGGCGGTTGGTGGTGCGTTCGCCGAACAGGGCCATGACCAGGCCCATCAGGAGCGCGGCGAGCGCGAGGTAGGTGAAGACGCCGGTCAGCCCGGTGCCCGAGTACAGCGCGGCGACCAGGAAGCCGCCGAGTACCCCGGCGAGCCGCCCGGAACCGTTGGCGATGCCGGAGCCGAGCCCGCGCAGGTGCAGCGGGAAGACCTCGGCGATGTAGGTGTAGAGCGTCGCGACGCCGGTCTGCATCAGCATGGCCGCGCCGAAGCCGCAGACGATGATCGCGGCGGGGTGGTCGATCAGGCCGAAGAGCAGCAGGAGCACGGCGACGGCGAGCTCGAGCACGAGGATCACCGTCCTGCGCTCGAACCGGTCGATGACGGGCATCGCCAGCAGCGCGCCCGGCACGGCGGCGATGGCGAGGATCGAGGAGTAGGTGAGGCTCTCGGCCGTGGAGTAGCCGCGCTCGACCAGCAGGGTGGGCACCCACGAGCTGAACCCGTAGAAGGACAGGATCAGGAAGACGCAGGCCGCGGCGGCGACCACGGTGCGGCGCAGGGTGGCCCCGCGCAGCAGCTCGGTGAGGCGACCGGGGACCACGGGCCGCTCGGCGACCGGTGCCGGCAGCGGCTGCCCGGTCTTCTCCTCGGCCTGCGCCTCCAGCCGCGCGACGAGCTCCTCCTGCCGCGGGTCGCCGGTGCGGCCGTGCGCGGCGCACCAGCGGATCGACTCGGGGAGGATGCGCAGGGCGAGGACGCCACCCACGGCGCCGAGCGCGCCGACCACGAAGATCCAGCGCCAGGCGTCGGGCCCCGTCGGCACGACGAGCCGGGCCACCCACGCGGCGATCGGCACGCCGGCGAGCCCGATGGCCAGGAGCAACGCCTGGTACCGGCCGCGCAGCGCGCGCGGGAACATCTCGCTCACCCACACCAGCAGCACGCCGGTCATGGCCTGCAGCCCGAAGCCGGTGAGCACGCGCAGCACGCCGAGCATCAGCGGCCCCGTCGCGAGCGCGCTGAGCAGCGAGAACACGGAGTAGAGGAAGACTGCGCCGATGAGGACCGGACGGCGGCCGAGGCGGTCGGAGAGCCGGCCGCCGGCGATCGCGCCGAAGAACATGCCGACGAAGCCGGCCGAGGTGATCGCGCCGACGCCACCGATCGACAGCCCCCACTCGGTGCGCAGGGCGGGCGCGGCGTAGGCGAAGGAGTTGAGGTCGACCAGGTCGAAGACGAACAGGAAGCCGAGCAGCCCCACCCAGCGGCGGTGGGCCGGCGTGACGACCGGGATGCGGTCGAGGCGGGCGGCGAGGTCGGCGTGAGCGGTCGGGGCGCCGGCGGGCGCGCCGGTGTCGGTGGGTCGAGACGGGCCGGGTGACATCGCGTGACTCCCCTCGCGCGCGGCGGTGCGCGCTCGTCCCACCCCGCGCCGGGACGCGCGGGGGCGGCCGGGCGGATCCGCGGCCACTTGTCGCACGCTAATCATCAGACGTTTCGCGGACAAGGGGTCGGGCAGGGCTCCGCGAGAGACGCCCGACGCGACCGGCTCGTTCGTCCGGCGTCCCTCAGGCGCTCCGGCCCGCCCGCAGCAGCAGGGCCCGCGCCCGCTCCACCACCGGCTTGTCGATCATCTTCCCGTCGACGACGGCGACCCCGCCCCCGGCCGACGCCCCGACCACCGCGCGCGCCCACTCGACCTGCTCCGGCGTCGGCGAGAACGCGGTCGCGACCGGCCCGACCTGGGCCGGATGGATGCACATCTTGGCGGTGAAGCCCAGCGACAGTCCGTGCACACAGTCCTCGACCAGGAGTTGTTCGTCGCGCACCGCCGTCGTCACGCCGTCGATCGGGGCGCCCGCCCCCGCGGCGCGGCTGCCCAGCACCAGCGCCGAGCGCGCGTGGCGCAGGGCCTCCCGGTCGACCGGGTCGACACCCAGCTCGCTCGCGAGGTCGACGCTGCCGAACCCGGCCCGCACCACGCCCGCCACCCCGCAGACCTCGACGGCCCGGTGCACGCCCAGCGCGGTCTCCACCAGCGGCACGACCTCCGCGCCGGGGCCGAGGGCCGCGACGAGGGCGGCCACCTCGGCGGGGTCCTGCGCCTTGGGGAGCATGACCGGCGCCGGACCCGCGGCCGCCACGGCGGCCACGTCGTCGTCGTACCACTCGGTGCCGGGCGGGTTGATCCGCACCATCCCCGGGTTGCCGGCGGCGAGCCACTCGCGGACGGCCTCGCGCGCGTCGGGCTTGGCGGGGGGCGCGACGGCGTCCTCGAGATCCAGCACGATGACGTCCGCGCCGGACGCGGCGGCCTTGGCGAAGCGTTCCGGGCGGTCCCCGGGCACGAACAGGAGGGTCCGGGCGCCGCGCAGGTCCACGGGGCGGTCGGCGGGAGCGGGATTCGGCGTCACGGCGTCGGTCACGATGTCGGACGTTTCCACGCCCGACCGCTCCGGTCCAGCCCGGGCCGTGGGTACGCTGCGGGCAGGCGGCGGCCGAGCCCTCCGCCGACGCCCCGCGGTCCCGCGGGAGCGCGAGACCACCCCGGAGGGTGATCACATGGCCCCGACCCCGGAGCCCGGCGCCGCGGCCCCCCCGGCCGGCGGGTCGGCGCCGCCGGACCCGGCGGTCCGGTCCGTCGCGCCGGTCGCGCACCTGCGGGTCCAGCGCGTGCGGCCGGCCTACCGGCAGGTCGCCGACGAGCTGCGCTCCCAGATCATGCGCGGCATCCTCGAACCCGGCGCCCGGCTGCCCGCGGAGGCCGAGCTGACCCGGATGTTCGGCGTCAGCCGCTCCACCGTGCGGGAGGCGCTGCGGGCCCTGGCCAGCCAGCACCTCATCGAGACCCGCCGCGGCGTGCAGGGCGGGTCGTTCGTCAGCGCACCGGATCCCACCAAGCTGGTCGAGGACGTCGGCGGGGCGCTCGGCGTCCTCGTCGCCACCCCGCAGCTGCGGATCGGCGACCTGCTCGAGGCCCGCCTGCTGCTGGAGCCCGCGGCGGCCCGGCTCGCCGCCCAGCGCGCCGACGACGAGACGGTCGAGGCCCTGCGCGCCGCGGCGGCCGCGCCGCGGGACCCGCGTGACCCGAGCGGCTTCGTCCCGCACCTCGACTTCCACACGACGATCCTGATGGCCACCGGGAACCTGATGTTCACGATGATGGGCCAGCCCGTCAGCGACGTCCTGCGCACCAAGCTCGACCGCGCCGCCGTCGCCCGCGAGCAGTGGGACGAGGTCGACGCCTGCCACACCACGATCGCCGAGCACATCGCCCGGGGCGAGGCGGAGCAGGCCGAGGAGGCCATGCGCAGCCACCTGCTCGACCTGCGCGAGCTCTACGAGCACCCGGGTACCTGGCGGGGCCGACCCCGCCCCTGACCTCCCCGAGGAGCCCTGCGGCCCCGCCGGTGATCACCGACCGGGACCGATCTCGGCCGGGTACGGCCGCTCGTGGTCCCGCATCGTGATCACGGGGACGAGTCTCCGTGCGGGGCGGTCTCCCGGTTCATGGTCACCGGCGGTGACCGCACCTCGTCGGGACCGACGGTTTCATCGGTCCCGGACGACGGTCACGATCAGCCGCGCTTTCCCACACCGGCCGGTGAGCGCCGCCCGTCGGCGTGATCATCGTTCGCGACTCCTGAGCGCCACATACGGCCGCCCGCGGTCCCAGACGGCGATCATGGGCGCGGCCCTACCCGGCCCCGACCAGTAAAGGCCTCCGCACCTGCGTGATCGCCCTCTGCGACACGTCGGCGCCACATACGGCCGCCCGCGGTCCCAGACGGCGATCATGGGCGCGGCCCTACCCGGCCCCGACCAGTAAAGGCCTCCGCACCTGCGTGATCGCCCTCTGCGACACGTCGGCGCCACATACGGCCGCCCGCGGTCCCAGACGGCGATCATGGGCGCGGCCCTACCCGGCCCGACCAGCGAAGGCCTCCGCACCTGCGTGATCGCCCTCTGCGACACGTCGGCGCCACATACGGCCGCCCGCGGTCCCAGACGGCGATCATGGGCGCGGCCCTACCCGGCCCGACCAGCGAAGGCCTCCGCACCTGCGTGATCGCCCTCTGCGACACGTCGGCGCCACATACGGCCGCCCGCGGTCCCAGACGGCGATCACGGGCACGGCACTCGCGCGCCCCCGACCAGCGCAGGCCCGCTCACCTTGATGATCGTCATCTGCGACGCCTGGGCGGCATGTACGACCGCCGAGAGTCCCGGAGGCGATGAGGGGCAGAAGCCGCGCCGGAACCACACCAGGGCCCAGGGGTCGCCGGCTCCGACCGTTCCCGGCCGAGACCGGCGGCCCCGGCGACCGCCGGCCCCGAGGAGCTCAGCGGCGGGCGGGCGCGAGGACGAGCCGGTCCACCTCGCCCTCGAGCACGGCGCGGGCGTCGGCGTCGAGGCCGTCGTCCGTGACCAGGACGTCCGCCTCGGCGAGCTCGGCGATCGTGGAGATGCCGGCGGTCCCCCACTTCGTGCTGTCCGCGACCACGACGAGCCGCTGACCCGCCTCCACCAGCGCGCGGTCGGTCTCGGACTCCATGAGGTTGGGCGTGGTGAAGCCGCTGGCCGCGCTCATCCCGTGCACTCCGAGGAACACGACGTCGAGGTTGAGCGAGCGCAGCGCCGCGACCGCGACCGGACCGACCAGGGCCTCCGACGGGGTGCGGATCCCGCCGGTGAGCACGACCGTGCGGTCGGGGCGACGGGCCGCGTGGAGGACCTCGGCGACCGCCATCGAGTTGGTGACCACGGTCAGGTCGGCCACGTCCGTGATCCGGCGGGCGAGCGCATAGGTCGTGGTGCCGGCGGAGAGCCCGATCGCCGTGCCGGGCTCGACGAACCGTGCCGCGGCCTCGGCGATCGCCTCCTTCTCGCGCTGCTGGCGGCCGGACTTCACCGCGAACCCGGGCTCGTCCGTGCTGGCCGACGCGACCGGGCCGACGGCCGTCGCGCCCCCGTGCACCTTGTCGACGAGCCGCCTTCGGGCCAGCACGTCGAGATCGCGGCGCACCGTCATGTCGGAGACCCCGAAGCGCTCGGCCAGGTCGGACACGCGGACGGCGCCGCGCTCGCGCACCTGTTCGAGGATGAGCGCCTGACGCTGACGCGCGAGGAGGCTCACGACAGCGCACCCCCGTCCCGCACCACATCGCACACAATGCAACGCCACCACACGGGCGTCAACGGCCCGACCGGACAGATCCGGGCAGGTTCCGCCCTCGACCGGGCGAGGAGCCTCTCCGAGTCGCACACGCTCGACCGATTCAGTCTGTCGGATAATGTTCAGTTGCGCGCGGGGAGGGGTACCTTGCCACCCGACACGTACCGCACCGGGACGGCGAGGGAGCCGCTATGACGCGAACCGGAGGGGGCCGCACAGCGGCCCGGCTGCGAGGCGGACTCGCATGACGACCATCCTTGCGCAGGGACAGACGGACCTCCGGCTCGACGCCAGCGTCCTCGACTACCTGCTCGTCGCCTTCTACTTCCTCCTGGTGCTCGGCATCGGGTACGCCGCACGCCGCTCGGTGTCGTCGAGCCTGGACTTCCTGCTGTCCGGCCGCTCGATGCCGGCCTGGGTCACCGGCCTCGCCTTCATCTCGGCGAACCTCGGCGCCCTCGAGCTGATCGGCATGGTCGCCAACGGCGCCCAGTACGGCATCCCCACCGTGCACTACTACTGGATCGGCGCGATCCCGGCGATGGTGTTCCTCGCCCTGGTGATGATGCCGTTCTACTACGGCTCCAAGGCCCGCTCGGTGCCGGAGTTCCTCTACAAGAGGTTCAACCGGACCACCCAGCGCGTCCAGGCCGTGATCTTCGCGCTGTCGTCCGTGCTGATCGCCGGGGTGAACCTGTTCTCCCTGGGCCTGCTGCTGGAGGCCCTGCTCGGCTGGTCGCTCGGGGTGGCGATCCCGGTCGCCGCGCTGATCGTGCTCGCCTACATCACCCTCGGCGGGCTCTCGGCCGCGATCTACTCCGAGGTCCTGCAGTTCTTCGTGATCCTCGCCCTGCTGATCCCGCTCACGATCGCCGGCCTCGCCCGGGTGGGCGGCTGGAACGGCCTGAAGGAGGCCATCACCGCCGGGCCCGGGGGCGCCGAGCAGCTCTCGTCCTGGCCGGGAACGTCCCTGACGGAGATCGCGAACCCGGTGCTGTCGGTGATCGGGATCGTGTTCGGCCTCGGCTTCGTGCTGTCCTTCGGCTACTGGACCACCAACTTCGCCGAGGTCCAGCGGGCGTTGTCCGCGAAGAGCATGTCCGCCGCGAAGCGCACGCCGCTGATCGGCGCCTATCCGAAGGCGCTGATCCCGCTGGTCATCATCATCCCCGGCATGGTGGCGGCGGTGCTGGTCCCGCAGCTGCAGACCCTCAAGGCCGGCGGCCAGACGGACGTGACCTACAACAACGCGCTGTCGCTGCTGATGAAGGAGGTCCTGCCCAACGGCATCCTCGGCGTCGCGATCGCGGGTCTGCTCGCGGCCTTCATGGCCGGCATGGCGGCGAACATCAGCTCGTTCAACACCGTGTTCACCTACGACATCTGGCAGGACTGGGCGAAGCCCGGGCGCTCGGACCGGTACTACCTGCAGGTCGGACGCTGGATCACGGTCATCGGCTGCGTCCTGGCCATCGCCACGGCGTTCATCGCGTCCGGCTCCGGCAACATCATGGACTACCTGCAGTCGCTGTTCAGCTTCTTCAACGCGCCGCTGTTCGCGATCTTCATCCTCGGCCTGTTCTGGCGGCGGATGACGGGCACGTCGGCCTGGATCGGCCTACTGGCCGGCACCGCCGCGGCGGTCGTGGTGAACATCCTGACCAACACGGGCGTCCTGGCCCTGTCGAGCCAGGCGGGCAGCTTCGTGGGCGCGAGCGCGGCGTTCGTGGTCGGCGTCCTGGTTGCCCTCGGCGTCTCGATGGTCAGCACCCCGAAGCCCGCGTCCGAGCTGGGCGGGCTGGTGTGGAGCCTGACGTCGAAGGAGGAGCGCACGCACGAGAGTCACGGCGACGACAGCGGGTGGTACCGCAGCCCGGCACTCCTCGCCGTCGGTGTGCTCGTGCTGACCGCGATCCTCTACATCATCTTCTGGTAAGGGGCGGACCATGGCGGAACCGAACGGAACCCCGGCCGGGCAGGACGCGCCGGTCTCGACCACCGCGTCGCGCCTCTTCGACCTGCGCACGGTGCTCGCGCTGCTGTTCTTCGTGTACGGCATCGTGCTGCTCGTCGTCGGCCTGGTCTCGACGGACCAGGCGGACATCGATAAGGCCGGCGGCTGGAACGTCAACCTCGACACGGGTATCGCGATGCTCGTGCTCGCGATCTTCTTCACCGTCTGGGTCCGACTGCGGCCGGTGAAGGCGCCGGTCGAGGAGATCGAGGGGACGGCCGGCGACACTGCCGGTCCCCCCGGTCACTAGAGCCGGACCGGTGCCCGGTCGGCTCCGCGTGGGGATCAGCTGCGCGAGCCGACCGGGTACTGCGGGTTGAACGCCTCGAGCGTCCAGTCGTCGAACCTGCGGACGGTGCTGCGCACCGTGGTCCAGATCGCGGTCATCTCTGCCTTCCCGTCGGGATCTCTGCTTCTCTGTCGTGAGGGCCTGTCGCCGACCCTCGCCCGGTGTGACGAGCCGATCTTCTGAATCGTTACCGAAGTCCTCGACAAATGCGGCCGGTGTCACACCGCGTACCGAAAACCGGGGATGACGGCCGGGGACGGGTGCTGCCCGGTAGCGTCGCCGGAGTGCCGGACCCGCTACTCGTGATCGCCCGGGACGGCGAGCACGAGATCGAGATCCAGCGCTCCCGCTTCCTGTGCCGCCTGGTCCGGGTGCCCGACCCCGCGGCCGCCTCCGCCGTGATCGCCGAGGTCCGCCGCGAGCACTGGTCGGCCACGCACAACTGCACGGCCTTCCGGGTCGGGCGGGAGGGCGAGGTCCAGCGCTCCTCGGACGACGGCGAGCCCGCCGGCACCGCGGGCGTCCCCATGCTCGAGGTGCTGCTGCGCCGCGAGCTCACCGACGTCGTCGCCGTGGTCACGCGGTACTTCGGCGGCGTCAAGCTGGGCGCGGGCGGGCTGGTGCGCGCCTACGGCCGGGCCGTGTCGGAGACGATCGAGCGCGTCGGCGTGCTCCGGCGGGTCCGCCACACCCGGTTCCTGCTCGCCGTGCCGCACGCCGACGCCGGCCGGCTGGAGAACGCCCTGCGCGCGGCCGGACACCCGGTCGTCGAGGTCACCTACGGGCGGCACGCCGAGATCACCGCCACCGCCGCCGACCCGCAGGCCTTCCGCGCCTGGCTCGCCGCGCAGACCGGCGGGAGCGTCGAGGCGGTCGAGGTCGGCGAGGTCGACGTCGAGGTGGGCACCTGACCCGGAGCGACCGCCGGGCCGGGCGGCCGGCTCAGGGCCGCGCGCCGGCGATGACCGTGAGGTCGGCGACGAACGCGGCCAGCAGCTCCTCGCGCTGCGCCGGGTCGGACCGCAGGATCGACGACGGGTGCACCGTCGGCACGAAGGTCCGCCCGTCCTGTTCCAGCAGCTCGCCGCGGTGGTCGGTGATCCGGAAGTCCTGCCCGAGCAGGGACTTCGCGGCGACCGCGCCCAGCATCCCGACGACGGGCGGCGCGACCAGCCGCAGCTCGGCGTCGAGCCAGGGGCGGCAGGCCCGGACCTGGCGCACGGTCGGCTGCTTGTGGATCCGGCGCTTGCCGCGCTCCTCGAACCGGAAGTGCTTCACCGCGTTGGTCACGAACACCTCGTCCCGGACGATGCCGGCCCGGTCGAGGGCCTCGTCCAGGATCCGGCCGGCGGGCCCGACGAAGGGCTTGCCCGCCTTGTCCTCCTGGTCGCCGGGCTGCTCGCCGACGAGCATGAGCCAGGCGCTACCCGGGCCCTCTCCCCCGACGGTCGGCCCGGCCGTCCTGTAGAGGTCGCACCCGGTGCAGCCGGCCTCCACCTCGCGCAGCTGCTCGAGATCGGACACGGACGGGGCGTCGGCGGCCGGCTCGGTCATGCGCGGACAGTGCCCGCCTGCGGACCTCACGAAACGCGCGACCCGGGGTACCGGAACTCGCGACTCGCGGTGCCGGAGCTCCCGACTCGCGGGTCAGGCGGGTGCGGTGCCGCTCGGGGTGCGCCAGACCGTGGAGTCCTCGACGCCGATGGTGCGTGCCCACACCGTGGTGAGCGACTCCAGCACGTCCTCCTCCTCGAACGGCTTGCCGAGCGAGAGCCAGACGTAGCAGGTGTGGTCGGCCATCGCGCCCAGCACCTGCACCGTCATCGACGGGTCCAGGGTGGGGTCCGCGATCCCGTCGGCCTGCTGCCGCTTGAGCACCCGCTCGAGCTGCGCCAGCCATGCCTCCCGCACGTGCAGCCGCATCTCCCGCATCTCGGGGCTGAACGTCCCGACCTGCTCCATGAGCGCGACCATCCGGGCGTTCTCCCGGTAGACCTCGATGTAGCCGCGCAGACCGGCCCGAATGCGCTCCCGCATGGTCGCCTCGCGCGGGACCACCGTCGCCGCCGCGACGTCGGCCATCATCCGCTCGACGACGTTCTCGCAGACCTCGCGGAAGATCGTCTCCTTGGAGTCGAAGTAGCTGTAGAAGGTGCCCTGGGCGACCCGCGCCTCGGCCACGATGTCGGCCACCCGGGCGTCGACGAACCCCTTGCGCACGAACACGGTGTGGGCCGCCTCGAGGAGCTGCTCCCGGCGCTGCTGGCCCTTGTCGGTCTGCGGGCCGCTCTCCCGCCGCTGCTGCTGCGGGTCGCTGGCGCCGGTCACCCGCCTGCCGCGGGTGCTGCCGCCGCGCGATGCCATGGTCCGTCCCTTCGGGGCCGTGCGGCCCGCGGTCATCGTGGCCCCCGCACCGGCGGGCGGCCGCGGGTGTCACCGTCCGGACGGACGAGTCTACCGGTGGTGACCTGCGCCGTCGCCGCGCGGGCCGTCACGGTCCGGTCCGTCTGAGCTCGCGCTTGAGGATCTTGCCGCTCGCGTTCATCGGCAGCTCGTCCCGGCGCACCACCTCGGCCGGCACCTTGTACCGGGCGAGCCGGCCGCGGCACAGCTCCACGAGCTCGGTGGCCAGCTCCTCGTCCGTGCCGGTCCAGGACGGAGCGGTCACGAACGCGCGCACGATCTCGCCCCAGTGCTCGTCGGGCACCCCGACGACGGCGCACTGCACCACCGCCGGGTGCTCGGCCAGCACGGTCTCGATCTCCACGGGGTAGATGTTCTCGCCACCCCTGATGATCATGTCCTTCTTGCGGCCGTGCAGGTAGAGGTAGCCGTCCTTGTCCCGGTAGGCCATGTCGCCCGCGCGGAACCAGCCGCCCGCGAAGGCCCGCTCGGTCTCCTCGGGCATGTCGAGGTAGCCGTCCATGACCATGTCGCTGCGGGTGGCGATCTCGCCGACCTCGCCGTCGGGCACGTCCTCGAGGTCCTCGTCGACCAGGCGCAGCGCGATGCCGTAGCCCGGCCGCCCGATCGACCCCAGCAGCTCGGGCCGGCCGGCGAGTGCCGTCCGGTGCTCCTCCGGGGTGAGGAAGGCCTGCAGGCCGGCCTCGGTGCCGGCGCCGAACAGCTGCAGGAAGTCGCAGTCGAACACGTCCATCGCGCGGCGCAGCAACGTCGGCGACATCGGCGCGGCACCGTAGTAGATCAGCCGCAGCCGCTCGTAGTGGTGGTCGGCGACCCCCGGCTGCTGCAGCAGCGTGCTGATCATCGTGGGGACGAGGAAGGCCCCGGTGATCCGGTCCTCGGCCATGAAGCCGAGCACGGTCCCCGGGTCGAACTGGGGCAGCAGCAGCGAGGTGAACCCGGTCGCCACCCCGCCCAGCAGCCCCGCGATCCCGGTGACGTGGAAGGCGGGGGCGGCGACGTAGCGGATGTCGTCCGGCCGCGGCTGGTTGACGATCATGCCGTGCTCGACGATCGCCTTCATCATCCCCTGGGACTGCAGCACGCCCTTCGGCGTGCCCGTCGTCCCCGAGGTGAAGGCCAGGCCGAGCAGGTCGCGGTCCTGGCAGACGACCGGCGGCTCGACGTCCCGCCCCGTCTCCAGGAACTCGTCGAAGGCGGTCTCCAGCTCGATCACGAGCCGCAGCGACGGGTGCTGCTCGGCGATGCCCGAGAGCAGCTCGGCGTAGCGGGCGTCGTGGAACATCGCCACCGCCTGCCCGCGCTCGAGGAAGACGTCGACCTCGGGCCGCATCAGGCGGTAGTTGAGCGGCATGTAGACCGCGCCGAGCTTGAGGCAGGCCAGCACGATCTCGACGTAGCGGTGCGAGTCCAGGGCCAGCACCGCCAGCCGGTCCCCGCGCCCGATCCCCTGCGCCTGCAGAGCGGAGACCAGCTTGTTGACCCGGGAGTTGGTGAGGGCGAACGAGTGCTCCGTCCCGTCGGGGAACAGGAAGGCTGCCTTGTCGGGGTGGCGCTCCGCGGACAGCGGGAGCGCCTCGCCCAGGGAGAACGCGAGCGGGGCCGGCATGGGGTCTCCTCGTCGAGAACCGATGGGGAACGAGCGTGCTACTTGCCGCGCCAGACGGGCGCGCGCTTCTCGGCGAAGGCGAGCGCGCCCTCGCGGGCGTCCTCCGAGGAGGAGAGGGGATCGGCGACCTCGCGCTGGCGGGTCCACTTCTCCTCGGCGGGCCACCCGAGCGACTCGGCGACGATCTTCTTGCTGATCCGGACGGCCAGCGGGCCGTTCGCGGTGATCTCCCCGGCCAGCGCCAGGGCCGCGTCGAGCGCCCCGCCGGTGGGCACCAGGCGGTTGACCAGGCCGAGCTCGGCCATGCGCGAGGCGGGGACGTGGTTGCCGGTCAGGGCCAGCTCCATCGCCACGTGGTAGGGGATGCGCTCGGGCAGCCGCAGCAGCCCGCCGCCCGCGGCGACCAGCCCGCGCTTCGCCTCGGGGATGCCGAAGACGGCGCCCTCCCCCGCGACGACGAGGTCGCACGCCAGCACGATCTCGCAGCCGCCCGCGAGCGCGTACCCCTCGACGGCCGCGATCAGCGGCTTCTCCGGGCCGCGTTCGGTCACGCCCGCGAACCCGCGGTCGCCGACGTAGGGCCGCTCGCCGCGGACGAACGCCTTGAGGTCCATGCCCGAGCAGAACGTGCCGTTCGCGCCGGTCAGGATGCCGACCCGCAGATCGGGATCGGAGTCGAGGCGGTCCATCGCCTCGGCGACCAGCTCGGCGAGCCGGGTGTTGACGGCGTTGCGGGCCTCCGGGCGGTCGAGGGTGACCAGCAGCACCCCCTCGGCCGGGGTGCTGACGTGGACCGGCTCGGCGCTCATCCGCGGCTCCGCTCGGCGAAGGGGACGTTGCGGTCGGGATCGGGATCCTTCGGCAGACCCAGCACCCGCTCGGCGATGATGTTGCGCTGGATCTCCGACGTGCCGCCGGCGATCGAGTAGGTCTTCATCGCCAGGAACCGGTCGGCCGCCTCGCTGCGGGCGCCGGCCTGCCAGGCCACGGCGCCGTCGGCCTCGAGCTCCGTGCCGAGCACGCCCAGCTTCTCGGCGAGCACGGAGTGCGCGAGCTTGCGGATCGACCCCTCGGCGGTGGGCGCGGCGTCCCCGGAGGCGACGAAGCTGCGCACCGTCGTCATCTGCAGGACCTTCTCCTCCACGTAGGCCTCGAGCAGCCGGTCGCGGAGCACCGGGTCCTCCCAGGCGCCGGTCGCGACGGCCCGGGCCGCCAGCTGGTCCGCTTCCCCCGGCCCCACGGCGGGCCGCCCGGACAGGCCGTTGCGCTCCTGCATCAGGGTGGTGATCGCGACCGACCAGCCCTGGTTGACCGGCCCGATCCGCGCCGAGTCGGGGACCACGACGTCCGTCAGGAAGGTCTCGTTGAACTCCGCGTTGCCGGTCATCTGCTTCAGCGGCCGCGGCTCGACGCCGGGCGTGCGCATGTCCAGCAGGAAGTACGTGATGCCCCGGTGCTTGGGCGCGTTCGGGTCGGTGCGCGCCATGAGCAGCCCGAAGTCGGCGAGGTGGGCGTAGGAGTTCCACACCTTCTGGCCGTTGATCAGCCAGGTCCCGTCCGCCTGCCGGACCGCACGGGTGGACAGGCCCGCGAGGTCGGAGCCCGCGCCGGGCTCGCTGAAGAGCTGGCACCAGAACTCGCGGCCGCGGCGCAGCGCGGGCAGCCGCTCGGCCTTCTGCTCCGGCGTGCCCCACTCCAGGATCGTGTGGCCGGCGAGGACGAGGCCGACGAAGTCCCGGTTGTGCCGCTCGGCGCGGTGGCGCGCCAGCGTCTCGGTGACGACGGCGCCACGGTCCGCGGGCAGCCCCAGGCCGCCGTGCTCGACGGGCCAGGTCGGGGTGGCGAGCCCGGAGTCGCCGAGCAGGTCGAACCAGGCGGGTCCGCGCCGGGGGTCCTCGCGGATCGCCTCGACTGCGGCCAGGTCACCGCGCGCGACAGCCGCCCGCCAGTCCTCGGGCAGGTGGGCGCCCAGCCACGCCTCGACGGCGGCGACGATCTCGGCGTCCGTCGCGTCGGGGGCGAGCGTGACCCGTTCGGTGACGGGCTCGGTGACGGTCATGCGGGGATCCCCTCGGTGGTCGCGCGGGACAGCACGGCGGGCGCCAGCTCGGCCCTGGCCTGTTGCGGGGAGCCGAGCAGCGCCCGGTCGGCGCGCGCCCTGCGCAGGTAGAGGTGGGCGTCGTGCTCCCAGGTGAAGCCGATGCCGCCGTGCAGCTGGATCGTGTCGAGCCCGGTCTGCAGGAACGCGTCCCCGCAGTAGGCCCGGGCGATGGCGGAGGCCTGCGCGAACCCGGGCGTCCCCGGCTCCTGCCAGGCGGCCCAGTAGGCGGCCGAGTGCGCCATCTCCCGGCGGACGGCCATGTCCGCGAGCCGGTGCTTCACCCCCTGGAAGGAGCCGATGAGCCGGCCGAACTGCCGCCGGGTGCGGGCGTACTCGGCGGTGAGGTCGGTCGCGGCGGTCATGCCCCCGACCTGCTCGGCCGACACCAGCACGGAGGAGACCGCCCGGGCCCGGGCCAGCACGGCGCTCCCGCGGGCGGGGTCGCCGAGCGCGCGGGCGGGCGTGCCGTCGAGCGTGATCCGCGCGGCGCGGCGGGTGAGGTCGAGGGTCTCCAGCGGCGTCCGGGTCAGACCCGCGGCACCCGCCTCGACCAGGTACGGAGCGGGTCCGGCGGGGCCGTTCGCGGCCACGACCAGCAGGTCGGCGTCACCCCCGTCGAGCACGACGGGCACGGTGCCGGTCAGCCGGCCGCCGGCGTCGGCCGTGGTCGAGACGAGCGGGTCGCCGGCCGGGCTCCAGGCCTCCACCGCGAGGGCGGCGGTCAGGGAGCCGTCGGCGATCCGCGGGAGGTACTCCGCGGCGGCCTCGTCGGCGGAGCCGTCCCCGGCGTGCTCGGCGTCGGCCGCGAGGAGGACGGGGGCGGCGAGCCCGACCGTCGGCAGGAACGGCCCGCCGTGCAGCACCCGCCCCATCTCCTCGACGACGATCGCGAGGTCGAGGAGCGTGCCGCCGAAACCGCCGTACCGCTCGGGGAGGGCGAGCCCCTGCAACCCGACCTGTCCGGCGAGCTCGGACCAGAGCGCGGGGTCGTGCCGCTCCCCCGCCTCGGCCAGCTCGCGGGCCCGGGACACCGGCGCCCGGTCGGCCAGCACCCGCCGCACGGTCTCCCGCAGCCCACGGTGCTCGTCGGTCCACCCGAACTCGGGTTCACGCTGCTCTGCGTACACGGCCGACAGCGTGCAGCCGATGTGACGTCGGTGTCAATCTCACATGCCTGGACCGCCTGCGAGCTGGCCTATCGCCGGAAACTGATGGTTGACATGACTCCGATCACGGTCGATATTGCCACATGACGACGACGTCACAATCACTCGTCGGCCCGCGGGCCGGCACGCCGGCGTCGTCCCCCCGCCGACGGATCTGGAGCGCCATCGCATGCTGACCGGCCAGGAGTACAAGGAGTCCCTCAAGGACGGCCGGAAGGTCTACTTCCAGGGCAGGCTCATCGAGGACATGGAGGCCGAGCCCGGCCTCGCCGTCCCGCTGAACGCCGTCGCAGACGGCTACGACAAGTACTACTCCTCCGCTCCGGACGCGGTGAACCCCGTGGTCACGGCCCCGCGCAGCGTGCAGGAGCTGCGCGACCGGATCCCCGAGCTCATGGAGCTCGACCTGGTCCTCAACGTGACCTACCAGTCGCTGATGACGGTCCTGGTCGCGGCGGGCCGGCTCGAGGGCGCCGCCCCGCAGTACATCCCGCGCATCGAGGCCTACGTCGAGAAGGCGCGCCGGGCGGACATCCGGATCACCGAGTGCATCACGGACGCCAAGGGCAACCGCAGCCTGCACCCGGGCAAGCAGGAGGACCCCGACTCGTACGTGCGGGTCGTCTCCCGCAGCGACGACGGCGTGGTCATCCGCGGCGCCAAGCTCCACATCAGCGGTGCCGCGCTGGGACACGACCTGATGGTCATGCCGACCAAGACCATGCGCCCCGGCGAGGAGGACTACGCGATCGCCTGCGCGGTCCCGGTCAACTCCCCCGGCGTGCACATCACCAACACCACCTACCACCCGCTGCACGGCGACCCCCGGGACTTCCCGGTGTCCGCCCACGAGTCCATGCCGGACTCGATGTGCATCTTCGACGACGTGTTCGTTCCCGACGAGCGGGTCTTCCTGGACGGCGAGACCGAGCACGCCGCGGTGTTCGCCCACTCCCTGGGCCTGTGGGAGCGCCTCGGCGGCATCTCCTTCATGGTGCGGCAGGCGGACGAGCTCGTCGGGCTCGCCCACCTGATCGCCGAGGCCAACGGCACGGCGAAGGTCTCCCACGTCCGGGAGAAGATCGACGAGATGATGATCCACGCGACGCTGCTGCGGGCCGGGCTCGAGGCCGCGATCGCGAACGCGCGCAGCACGCCGGAGGGCTACTTCTACCCGGACGACATGTTCACCAACGTCACGAAGTACCAGGGCGCCTCGCAGTTCGGCGTGATGGTGCGCCACCTGCACGACATCGCGGGCGGGGCCGTGGTCACCGCGCCGTCGATGGCGGACTTCGACAACCCGACGCTGCACCCCTTCCTCGAGAAGTACATGAGCACGGGTGGCGGCATCTCGGGCGAGTACCGCTCGAAGCTGTTCCACGCGATCCGCGACACCACGGCCGACGCCTACGGCGGCTGGCACCTGGTGACCAACATCCAGTCCGGCGGTGGGCTCTACGCCCAGCGCCTGGTCACCCGCAAGAACTACGACCTGGACCGGGCCCGCGCGCTCGGTCTGAAGGCCGCGGGCCTGGCCAGCTAGTCGGCCCGCCGGTAGCCGGCCCGGCGGGGCGCACCTCCGACGACGTGGGCGCTCCCCGCCGGGCCGCTCCCCCCTGCCCGCGTACTCCCCCGAAACCAGCGTGTCCCGCCGAAAGGGATGGATCTCGATGAAGAGAACGCTCGCCGCCGTCGCGTCGTTCGCGGCCGTGGCCCTCGCCCTCGCCGGGTGCAGCTCCGGCGAGGGCTCGTCCGACGCCTCGGGTGGCCTCACGGGCGAACCGGTGGTCGTCGGTGTGCTGGCCCCGATGGACGGCGCCACCGCCTACCCGCAGACCGGCTACGGCGCCCAGGCGGCCGAGCGGTACGTGAACGAGAAGCTGGGCGGCATCAACGGCAGGCCGCTGAAGATCGACCTGTGCGCGGGCGACGGCAGCCCGGAGACCGCGGTCAACTGCGCCAACCAGTTCGTCACCGAGAACGTCTCCGCGGTGTTCGACGCGTACGACGGCTCGGTCGGCGGGGCGGTCCCGGTGCTCACCGCGGCCAAGATCCCGATCGTCGGCGAGCTCGGCGCCACCGCGGTCGTGGACTCGCTGCCGTGGGGCCAGTCGTTCTACTTCTCCGGCCCGCTGGAGACCAGCGCGCTGGGCATGGTCACGATCCTCGACCAGATCGGCAAGAAGAACGCCTCGCTGGCCGTCACCGACGGCCCGCCCAGCCACGGCTACGTCGACAAGCTGGTCATGCCGGCCGCGAAGAACCTCGGCATGAACGTCACGCCGCTCTACGTGCCCGGCAACAACATGAACTTCAACGTCATGGCGGCCACCGAGCTGTCCACCAACCCGGACGTCGCGGGCATCATCGCGCTGACCGAGGACGGCTGCACCGGCCTGTTCAAGGCGCTCCGCGCCCAGGGCTACAAGGGCACGATCTTCGCGGGCTCCTGCTCGCAGTTCATCTCGCAGATGGGCGCGGACGCGGCGGGCGCCATCGTCCAGCCCCGCGTCTGGGTCCCGGCGTCGAAGGCGAACGCCCCGGCCGAGGTGCAGCAGCAGCTCGACGACTTCGCCACCTCCATGGAGGAGATCGACCGCGCCGACCAGCAGTCCGCCCGCTCGCTGTACTCCTTCGCGGGGATGGTCAACCTGGCGAACGTCATGAAGGGCATCCAGGGCGAGATCAACCCGGACACCGTCACCACGGCGATGAAGGCGGTCAAGGACATGCCGACCTTCGCCGGACCGAAGGTGACCTGTGACGGCCAGCAGTGGGCCAACCGTCCCGCCTCCTGCAGCCACGAGGCGATCTTCTTCGAGGTCCAGCCGGACGGCTCCATGAAGCCGGTCGACCCGAAGGGCTTCATCTCCCTCGACCCGTCGAAGATGAGCGCGGCCTAGTCCGCCCGGCGGGCGGATCCCCTGTCCTGCAGGGGATCCGCCCGCTCCTTCGAGGAAGGAGTCTCCTGTGGGAACGATCCTGCAGTTCGTGGTCCTCGGTCTGGGGCTGGGCGCGATCTACATCGGCCTCGGCACCGGCCTGCTGCTGGTGCACCGCGCCACCGGCATCATCAACTTCGCCCAGGGCGCCATGGCCATGTGGGGCGCCTTCGTCTTCGCCCAGCTCCGGCTGGACGGGACCCTGGTGTTCCCGATCGGCTCCGTCGAGCTCGCGCGCCGCCCACCCGTCGCGGTCGCCGCGCTGATCGGCCTGGCGATGGCGTTCCTGCTGGGCCTGCTCGTGCACTACGTGATCTTCCGCCCGGTGCGCCACGCGCCGGTGCTGGCCCAGGTGGTCGTGTCCGTCGCGGTCATGATCACCCTGCAGGCCCTGGTCGTGCTGCGGTTCGGCCCCAACAACATCGACGTGGCCTCGCTGATCCCCGAGGACTCGTTCCCGCTGCTCGGCGCGGAGATCCCCACCCGCGAGCTGTGGATGGCCGCGATCATGGTGCTGCTCGCCGCCGCCGTCTGGGCGTACCTGCGCTTCACCCGCGCCGGCGTCGCGACCCGGGCCGCCTCGGAGAACGAGCGCGCCGCGGTGCTGATGGGCTTCTCGCCCGACCGGCTCGCCGCCGTCGCCCAGGTCGTCGCGATCATGCTCGGCACGGTCGCGGTCATGCTCGGCAGCTCGCTGACCGGCCTCAACGCCGACAACTACACCCTGCTCGTGGTCCCGGCCCTGGCGGTGCTGCTCGTCGCCCGCATGGAGTCGATCGCGATCGTGGTCGTCGCGGCGCTGCTGATGGGCGCCTTCCAGTCGCTCATCAACCTGCTGATCACCAAGCCCTTCTGGCCGCAGTGGGCGCAGTCCGGCCTGGACCAGGTCGTCCCGTTCGCCGTCGTCATGGTCATCCTGTTCGTGCAGGGCAAGCGGCTGCCCTCGCGCGGCTCGCTGCAGACCATCCGGCTGCCCGACGTCTCCATCCCGAGGTTCAGGCCGATCCCCGCCGTGATCATGCTGGTCGTGGGGGTCGCGGCGTTGTCGTTCACCGAGGGCACCTGGCGCTTCGGCATCACGACGTCGATCATCGTGATGCTGCTGGCCCTGTCCTACGTGGTGCTCACCGGGTACCTCGGGCAGATCTCGCTGGCCCAGGGCGCCTTCGCCGGCGCGGCCGGGTTCTGTCTGTCGAAGGCCTCCGTGAACTGGGGCATCCCGTTCCCGATCTCGCTGATCCTGTGCGCCCTGGTCGCGACGGCGCTCGGCATGCTGGTGGCGCTGCCGGCCTTCCGGATCCGCGGCGCCCAGCTCGCCATCGTCACGATCGCGGCGGCGCTGGCCATCGAGCGGTTCGTGTTCAACAACTACACACTCAGCCCGCCCGAGGGGAACCCGATCGCGGACGCCACGCTGTTCGGCCTGAACCTGGGTGTGCGCGAGGGCCGCGACCTCTCCCGGATCGCCTTCTCGCTCATGGTGCTGGTCATCGCCGCGGTCCTCGTGTGGGCGTTCCTGCGCGTCGCCTCGGGTGACACCGGCCGGGCCTTCCTCGCGGTGCGCGCCAACGAGCGCGCGGCGGCGTCGTCCGGCATCGACGTGCGCAGGACCAAGCTGATCGGCTTCGCCATCTCGGCGTTCATCGCCGGCATCGCGGGCTGTCTGATCGGGTTCAGCCGCGGGCAGCTCTCCGCGGAGTCGTTCAGCGTGTTCGCGGGTCTCCAGGTGCTGGCCGTGGCCTACCTCGGCGGCATCACGAGCGTCGGCGGCGCGATCGTCGCCGGCATCCTCGGCCCGCTCGGCATCGTCTACACCCTGCTGCGCGGCGTGTTCGACCTCGGCGACTACTACCTGCTGATCTCCGGCCTGGGCCTCATCATCACCGCCCTGCTGAACCCCGTGGGCATCGCGGGCGCCACCCGCGAGCAGGTCGCCTGGGTCAGGCGGAAACTCTCGCGCTCGGGGCCACCACCGTCCGCGGTGCCCGAGGCGCCGGCGCCGAAGGAGCCCTCCCGTGTCTGACAAGGGCCTGCACACCAAGGACCTGACGGTCCGCTACGGCGGGCTGGTCGCCAACGACTCGGTGACCATCGACGTGGAGCCGGGCACGGTCGTCGGGCTGATCGGCCCGAACGGCGCGGGGAAGACGACCTTCGTCGACGCCGTCACCGGGTTCACCGCCTGCGAGGGCGAGATCCTGCTGGACGGCACCCGGATCGACGCGCTCCCCCCGCACCAGCGGCGGACGGCCGGGCTGTCCCGCACCTGGCAGTCGGGTGAGCTGTTCGGCAACCTCTCGGTCGCCGAGAACCTGCTGGTCGCGGCGCGCACCGGCGGCTGGCGCACGCTCGTGCGGGACATCGTCGTCCCGCGCCGCAAGGCGAGCGACGACGTCGTCTCCCACGCCCTGGAGGTCGTCGGGCTCGGCGACGTGGCCGACACCCTCGCCCGCGACCTCACCCTCGGCCAGCAGAAGCTCGTCGGCGTGGCCCGCGCGCTCGCCGGCGGCTGCGAGGTCCTGCTGCTCGACGAGCCCGCGGCGGGCCTGGACTCGATGGAGAGCCAGGCCTTCGCGGCGCGGGTCCGGTCGATCGCCGACTCCGGCCCCGGCATCCTGCTGATCGACCACGACATGTCCCTGGTCCTGGGGGTCTGCGACGTCGTCACGGTGCTGGAGTTCGGGAAGCAGATCTTCACCGGCACCCCGACCGAGGCCCGGACCGACCCGACGGTGGTGGCGGCCTACCTGGGCGCCCCGGTGGAGGCGAGCCATGCCTGAGAGTCCCGAACCGCTGCTCGAGACCGTCGACCTCGCCGCGGGCTACAACGGCGTGCCGGCCATCCGCGGGCTCTCCCTGTCCGTCGGCCCGGGTGAGGTCGTCGCCCTGCTCGGACCCAACGGCGCCGGCAAGACGACGTCCCTGCTCGCCATGGTCGGGCTCGTCCCGCTGCTGGGCGGCGAGGTCCGGGTGCTCGGTGCCCCGCTCGGCCGCCGCAGGCCCCACCAGATCGCCCGCGCCGGCGTCCTGCTCGTGCCCGACGACCGCGGCATCTTCTACGGCCTGACCGTGCGCGAGCACCTGCGGCTGGCCGCGCGGAAGGCCGACCCCGAGCGCGAGACCCAGGTGCTGGACCGCTTCCCGGTGCTGCGGAACCTGGACTCGCGGCGGGCCGGGCTGATGTCCGGCGGCGAGCAGCAGATGCTGGCGATCGCCAAGGCGCTGCTGGCCCGGCCGAAGGTGCTGATCATCGACGAGATGAGCCTCGGACTCGCGCCGAAGATCGTGCAGGAGATGCTGCCGGCGATCCGGGACCTCGCGAAGGAGGACGGCATCGGGCTCGTGCTGGTCGAGCAGCACATCGAGCTCGCGCTGTCGATCGCCGACCGGGGCGTGATCCTCAACCACGGCCGCGTCGTCCTCACCGGGGCGGCCGGCGACCTGCTCCGCGACCGGCACCTCGTCGAGGCGGCCTACTTCGGGTCCGAGCAGTTCGCCGACACCGAGGGCACGCTCGCCGGATGACGACGACGCTCGACCCGACCACGACGTCGTCGGCCGACGGGGTGGAGATCGCCTACCGGCGCCGGCCCGGCCCGGGCACGGTCCCGCTGGTGCTGGTGCACGGGACCTCGGCGCACGCGGGCTGGTGGGAGCACCTGCTGCCCGCGCTGCCCGACCGGTTCGCCGTGGTCGCCGTGGACCTCGCCGGGCACGGCGACTCCGGACGCCGCGCGGTCTACGACCTCGACTCCTGGTCCCGCGACGTCCTGGCCGTGGTGCGGGCGGAGTTCGACGGTCCGGCGGTGCTGGTCGGCCACAGCATCGGCGGGCTCGTGGTGGCGGGGGCGGCGGTGCTCGACCCCGGCGCCGCCGTGGGCACCGTGCTCGTCGACTCGATCGTGGTCGACGGCTCCCCGCAGGAGGCCCCGGAGTGGCGCCCGCCGCGGGCCACCCGCATCTTCGCCGACCTCGACGAGGTGGCCGCCCGGTTCCGGCTCACCCCGCCGCAGCCGGAGGCCGACCCGGGCGTGCTGCGGGCGATCGCCGAGGGCTCGGTCCGCCCGGTGCCCGGCGGTTACGCCTGGAAGGTCGACCCGCTGATCTTCGGGGCGGTCGGCGAGCCGGGCCTGTGCGTCCGGCTCCCCGACCTGCCCGGCCCGGTCGCCGTCGTCCGCGGGGAGCTGTCGGTGCTGGTCCCGGCCTCGGCCGGGGCCGACCTCGCCGCGCTGGTCGGGCGCCCGGTGCCGCAGTTCGACGTCCCCGGCGCCCACCACCACCTGATGATCGACCACCCGGTCGAGCTGGCCGCCGCGCTGCACGAGGCGCTCGCCGTCGTCTCGCCGCCCCCGAGGAGTTGAGTGCGCTGACCGCCTTCGCCGCCGTTCCCGACCTGCTGGCCGTCGAACCCGGCACCGAGCTGGGGCACAGCTCGTGGCGCGTGGTCGAGCAGCCGCGGATCGACACGTTCGCCGACGCGACGGACGACCACCAGTGGATCCACGTCGACCGCGAGCGCGCCGCCGCCGGCCCCTACGGCGCCACGATCGCGCACGGCATGCTCACGCTCTCGCTGGTGCCGATCATGATCGGCGAGGTCGCGACGGTCCCGTCCGCGAGCTTCGGCCTCAACTACGGCTTCGACAAGGTCCGGTTCACCGCGCCGGTCCCGGCGGGCTCCCGGGTGCGGGCCGCGGTCAGCATGGTCGGCGCCGAGGCGATCCGCGGAGGCGCCAAGGTGACCTTCCGCGCCGTCGTCGAGCTGGCGGGCTCCGAGCGCCCCGCCTGCATCGCCGACATGATCATCGTGTGGATGGAGTAGCGGCTCAGCCCCGTGGGGAGGCGGCGGTGACCCGACGGCCGAGGAACACCCCGAGCGCGATCATCCCGACGGCCAGGCCGAGGTGCAGCCAGTTGTCGGCGTCGTTGACGGGCACGAAGTTCGCGGCGCTGTCCGGGTCGACGAGCAGGCCGTAGAGCCACAGCACCGCGTACACCACGCCGCCGACGACGAGATAGGTGCGGGCTCCCCGCGCCGACCGGGCGGCCAGGAGCCCGACCAGGCCGAACAACAGGTGGACGACGTTGTGCAGCACCGACACCTGGAACAGGCCCAGCAGCAGCGCGCCGGAGTGGTGGCCCGCGCCCCCCAGCTGGTCGTAGGCGGTGGTCACGCCGGGGACGAACCCGAGGATCCCGACGAGCAGGAACACCGCCCCCACCGTCCCGGCCGCGACCCGCGCGGCACTGCGCTGCTGTGGCATGTCCGCGAGGCTCATGACGCTCCCCGGTCCGCGGTCGGCTCCGTCCGCCGGGGTGTCACCGGTGCCGGCACGGGTAAACCTCCGGTCGACGCCGTCGGAAGGACACCCGTGCCCCCGCACCTCCACCTGCCGGGTCCCCGCGAAGGCGCCCCGCGCAGCCACGCCTTCCTTCCCCCCGACCCGCGGGGGTGGCGGTCTGTGGCCGTGACCGAATGGGAGCTCACCGGCGAGGAATGGATGGACCGGCACCCGCACGACGAGATCAACTACGTTCTCGAGGGCACCCTGTTCGTGGAGTGCGACGGCGAGACGGTCGAGGCGCCGCAGGGCAGCGTCGTCCACGTACCCGCGGGCTCGACCGGCCGCTACCGCGCCCCGGACCACGCCCGGATGCTGGCGATCTACGGCCCCAACCCGACCGGCGCCCCCACCGAGATCGGCGGCCTGCGCCGGCTGGAGCCCGAGCAGGACATCGACGCCGGCTGACCACCCCGGTCCGATCCCCGCGAGTCGCCAGTTCCGGCACCGCGAGTCGGCAGTTCCCGCGCACGGATCGGGCGCAACCGTGAAGGCGCGCCGCATCCACTCCGGCACGGCTGCACATCGGAGAAGGCAGCGACACAACCGGTCGACACCCTGTAGGAGGCCGCGGCGGAGGTGCCGGCACGGTTCGTCGCCGGCGCCGCCGCGAGTTCGCTCGCCCGCCTCGGCCCGAGTCCTCTCGGACACGGCCGGCAACGGCCCAGCCCCGCGTCGCACACCCCGACGAGCGCGGCACGGGCCGTCGACGGGGTGTGCCGCGAACCCTTCAGGTGTGTACCGGGCCCAGAGCAGATGTGCCGCGTCTGCTCAGGTGTGCCGTACATGCTCGGGTGTGCGGCGTGATCACGGCGTCGGCGCCGCTCGGTCGGGGCCGACCTGCCGCTCACTCCTCGGCGAGGGGCTCCCCGCACCTCCAGCACCGGTCCGGCGGGGCGGTGGGGTCCTCGGTGGGCATGGCGCCGCAGACGGGGCAGAGGTGGTGCAGCCAGCACACCGGGT
>NZ_JBHSQK010000068.1:24695-27412 GCF_042658055.1 Pseudonocardia lutea | reverse complement strand
TGGCGCTGCTCGCCGCGGGCGTCGCCACCGGGGCCGGCGGGCTGCTGGTCGCCGCGGGCGTCCTGCTCGCCGTCGGTGCGCCGGTCGGTGCGGCGCTCGCGTTCGACACCTACCGCGGGCTCGGCCACGCGGTGGTCGGCGGCTACCTCGTGGTGCGCGCCGGGTCCCTGCGCCGCACCACCGTGGCCCTGCACCTCGACGGCGTGATCGGCTGGACCGTGCGGCAGACCGTCCTGCAGCGGCGCACCGGGCTGGTCACCCTCGGCGCGACGACGGCGGCGGGCCGGGGCGCCTTCCACGCCCACGACGTCGGCGGCCGGGAGGCGCTGCGGCTGGCCGCCGAGGCCACCCCGTCACTCCTGGCCCCGTTCCTCGCCTCCGGTCCGGCCCCCGTCCGCACCGCGGGCGACCAGCCGCGCGTAGCGGTGCCCGGCCGCCAGCAGGACGAGCCCCGCGCCGAGGAACGCCACCACGCGGGCGAGGCCGTCGAGCGCGAGCAGGTCGAACAGCACCAGCTTGCCGACGGCCGCCGCCACCAGGACCGCCCCCGCCGCGCGTAGCGCGGGCCGGGCGATCCCGCGGGCCAGCAGGACCAGCGCCGCGACCGTCCAGGACACCGTCACGAGGGCGTGCCCCGCCAGGAACCCCGCGCGGTCGGGCGACACGAGCAGGGCCGCGGTCACCACCGTCGCGGTGGCACCGTGCAGCGCGACGAGCGCGAGCGGGACCCACAGCACCGCCGTGCGGGCGTCGGCCCGGACCAGCCGGCTCCGGCCGGCGGCCACCAGCGCCGCGACCGCCGCCGCGAGCACCAGCACGGCGAGCACGAGACCGCGGAACGGGACGGGCGACGGGGGGACCGCGGTCGGGTCCGGCAGCTCACCGGCCAGCGCACCGAGGTAGCCGACCGCCGCGAACCCGCCGCCCGCGAGCAACGCGGGCCGGCTCCGCAGCAGCGCCGCGGCGGCCAGCAGGACCAGCCCCTCGCCGAGCAGGACCGCGTCCAGGGTGGCGCCGTCGAAGGCGACGACGGTCGCCTCGAGGACCGCGACCGAGCCGGCCGCCAGCGCGGTGAGCCGCACGGCCGCGCGCCCTGTCGGGATCGCGAGCGCGAGCAGGGCCACGGCCGCGAGCAGGGCCAGCCCGGCGCCGGGCCAGCGGTCGGTGCGGGCCGCGAGCGCCAGCAGCGGCAGCGGGGCGGCCGCGACCACCCAGGCCGCCGCCACCGGGGCGGGCCGTCGGCCGGGGCGCTCCGGCAGCACCGCGGGCGCGAGCCCGACCACCAGCGCGGCGGCCGCGGTCGCGACCGCCGGGCCGAGCGGTTCACCGGCGGGGTCGAACGGGCCGACCAGCCCGTAGAGCGCGGGCGCGGTGGCGGCCGTCGCCGCGAGCACGCCCCAGCCGCGCGGCACCACCGCGGGCAGCGCGTCGCCCTGCAGCACCACGACGAGGGCGACGAGCAGCGGCCCCGGTCCGTCGGCGACGAACGGGGCGAGCAGCGCCCCGCCGACGACCGTGCCCACGGCCAGGGCCCGGGAGCGCCACCGGTCGGCCAGCACCACCCCGCCGGCCGCGACGGCGAGGGCCGCGACGAGCCCGCCGACCTCGGGCAGGGGCGCGTGGAGCGCCGTCGCGGCCGCGACCGTCAGGTACAGCGCCGTGATGCCGGTGGCCGCCAGCGCGAGCGCACCGGTCCGCGCCTCGGGCCGGCGGTGCAGCCGCAGCGCCAGGCCGACCAGCGCCGCGCCGAGCATGGCGCCCGCCGCCACCCGCCCGGGCGGGGAGAACCAGCCGCGCGTGGCCGCCAGCACGAGCAGCAGCACCACGCCGAGCAGCGTCACGGCCGCGCCGGTCACCGCCAGCAGCGCCGGCCCGGAGAGCCGGCCGCGCAGCCGTTCGACGGGGGTGGGCGGCCGCGGCCCGATCGGCGCCGCGTACTGGAACCCCTGGTGGGCAGGCGGACCGAACCCGGGCGGCGGCGGCCCCCACGGACCACCCGCGGGCGCGGCCGACACACCCGACGGGGGCGTCCACAGCGTGGCCACAGGATCGGTCGTGTAGGGGCGCGACACGCGCGGCGGGACGGGCGGTCGCGACGCGTCGGCGGACGGTCGCGGAGCCTCCCGCGGCCCCGCGAGCGCACCCTCCGCGACCCCGCCCGGGACGCCGGCCGCCGCCTCGCCCCGCAGCTCCGCGACCAGCGCGTTCACCGTCCCGCCGAGCTCGTCGACCCGCCTGCCCAGGCGGGTCAGCTCGACGGCCACGGCGAGCAGCCGTTCGTCGAGCGCGGGCGGACGACCGGTCGGTTCGGACATACCGCCGAGCCTGCCGCCGTTCGGACGCGTCAGGATGCGTACGACTACGAGGATCGGGTCACGACACGGTCACGCTCCCCGACCGGCCCGGTCCCCGCCGAGTGAGATCGCGATCACCCGTAACCGGGGGTCGCGGCGACTCGTTGTCCCGAGTGGAGCGGACCCGTCTGGAGGTTGTGTGAGCGCCGTAACGCCCGCCCGTCCGGCCTCGTCGCCGGCGCCCCCCGGGGCGCCCGGTGCGCCGCCGTACCGCGGACCTCGGCCCGGCGGCCCCGGGCAGCACCCCGGACCCGGCCCGCGTCCGGGTCCCTACGGCCCCCCGCCCGTCGGCTACCGGCCCCCGCCCGGGGCCGTGCCGCCCGGCGCCCTGCCGCCCGGGCCCCTCCCCCCGCCGCCCGCCCC
>NZ_JBHSQK010000068.1:0-24673 GCF_042658055.1 Pseudonocardia lutea | reverse complement strand
TGGCCGCGGCCGCGGCCCTCGCCGCGACCTTCGGCCAACCCGGCCGTGACGGTCGTGGTGCCGACCCGCAACGAGGCCCGCAACCTCGAGGTCGTCCTGCCGCAGATCGCGGCGGTGCGCCCCGCGGTGCACGAGATCATCGTCGTGGACGGCAACTCCACGGACGACACCATCGGCACGGCGCGGCGCACCCTGCCCTGGGTGCGCTGCATCACGCAGACCCGCAAGGGCAAGGGCAACGCCATGGCCTGCGGGTTCGCCGCGGCCACCGGGGACGTCATCGTGATGTTCGACGCGGACGGCTCGGCCGACCCGGCGGAGATTCCCGCGTTCGTGTCGGCCCTGGTGGCCGGCGCCGACTTCGCCAAGGGCACCCGCTTCGCCGCCGGCGGCGGCAGCGACGACATCACCCTGCTGCGCCGCACCGGCAACGCCGGGCTGAACACGGTGGCCAACGCGCTGTTCGGCACCTCCTACACCGACCTCTGCTACGGCTACAACGCCTTCTGGGCCGACCTGCTCCCGCTGCTGGAGCTGCCGGACCCGGGGGAGCCGCAGCCGGAGGACGGCACGATGCTCTGGGGCGACGGGTTCGAGATCGAGACCGTGCTCAACTGCCGCATCGCGGCGGCCGGCCTGAAGATCACCGAGGTGCCGTCGGTCGAGAAGCAGCGCATGTTCGGCGAGACGAACCTGCGCACCTTCGCGGACGGCACCCGGGTGCTGCGTACCCTGCTGTCCGAGCACCGGCGTGCCGACAAGCGGAAGAACTGACCGCGGGAGGGTCGGCCGCCGGCGGACCGCACCCGGAGGACCTCGCCCCGTGAACCTGTTCGAGCCCGCGCCCGAGCCGCCGGTCACCGCGACCGTGGTCGTCTGCGTCTACACCGAGAAGCGGTGGGCCGACATCGTGGCCGCCGTCGAGTCGGTGGCGGCGCAGGACGTGCTGCCGGTGGAGACGATCGTGGTCGTCGACCACAACGAGGCGCTGCTCGAGCGGGCGCGCGCGGCGTTCCCGCGGGTGCAGGTCGTGCCGAACGCGCACCGGCAGGGCCTGTCGGGCGCGCGGAACACCGCCGTCGAGCTGGCGACGGGGGACGTCGTGGTGTTCCTCGACGACGACGCCACCGCCCGTCCCGGCTGGCTGCGCGCCCTGCTGGCCCCCTACGCCGACCCGGACGTCATCGGCGTCGGCGGGGTCGCGCACCCGCGCTGGCCCGTCGCCCGCGCCGCCGTCGACGACTCCGGCCGGCCCGCCACGCTCCCCGGCGCGCCGGGTGGGCGGGACGCGACCGGCGAGCTCGACTGGGTCGTCGGCTGCACCTACACCGGCCAGCCCACCGAGCGGGCCGAGGTCCGCAACCTCATGGGCTGCAACATGTCCCTGCGCCGCGAGGTGTTCAAGCGGGTCGGCGGGTTCGCCGAGGACATCGGCCGGATCGGCAAGAACCCGCTGGGGTGCGAGGAGACCGAGCTCTGCATCCGGGCCCGGCAGGCCTACCGGGCCGACGGGCGCGAGGTGAAGATCCTGTTCGAGCCGCGCGCCGAGGTCGACCACCGCGTCTCGGAGGACCGGGTCGACTGGTCCTACCTGCGGCGCCGCAGCTGGGCGGAGGGCCTGTCGAAGGCGGCCGTCTCCAAGCTCGTCGGGCAGGGGGACGCGCTGTCCACCGAGAGCAGGTACGTGGCGACCGTGCTGCCCAGGGCGCTGATCCGCGAGGTCAAGGCGAAGCGGCCCGCCTCCGCGGCCGCGGTCGTCCTCTGCCTGGGGTTCACCACGGCGGGCTACGTCCGCGGCAAGCTGCCGGGCGCCACCTCGCACGTCGCCCTGCCCGCGGCCGACGGTGCCTGACACCGGATCGGTGTCCGGCTCCGCAGGCCCCGTCGCGACGATGGTCGGTTCCGCAGGCTCCGCCCCCGGCGAGCACCGCATCCCCTCGTTCGTCCACCAGCGCAACCGGCTGAGCGAGGGCCAGCAGCACGCGTGGGACCGGTGGTGGCCGGAGTACGGCGGCGATGTCGCCGCGATCGCGCGGCTCGACCCGGAGGCGCTGTTCGGCCGCGTCGCCCCGACGGTCCTCGAGATCGGCTCCGGGATGGGCGACGCCACCGCGGAGATGGCGGCCGCCGCGCCCGAGGTCGACCACCTGGCCGTCGAGGTCTACGAGCCCGGGCTCGCCCGGCTGCTCATGCTGCGGCACGAGGCCGGCCTGGAGAACCTGCGCCTGCTGCGCGGGGACGCCGTCGACCTGCTCGAGCGCGCGGTCCCGGAGGGCCTGCTCGAGGGCATCCGGATCTTCTTCCCGGACCCGTGGCCGAAGCGCCGGCACCACAAGCGCCGGTTGATCCAGCCCGCGTTCGTGGCGCTGGCCGCGTCCCGGCTGCGGCCGGGCGGGTGGCTGCACCTGGCCACCGACTGGGAGCACTACGCGCTGCAGATGCGCCAGGTGTGCGACGCCTGCCCGCTGCTGCACCGCGCCCCCGCGGCCGGACCGGACGGCTGGCTGCCCCGGCCCGACTCGCGCCCGCTGACCAAGTTCGAGCAGCGCGCGGTGCGCGAGGGCCGAGCGATCCGGGACCTGCTCTACCTGCGTTAGGCGCCGGCTAGTCGAGGGTGGGCGCCGGGAGGTGCGGCACCGCGCGGGACCGGCCGCGGAACTCCGCGACGACCTCGCCGGCGCCGGTCCGGACCGTCACGTCGTAGAGCCCGGACCTCCCGACGAGTGCCCGCTCGACCGCCTCGGCCTCCAGCTCCTCGCCGACCCGCGCCGCGCGCAGGAAGGCGACGTCGCCGCCCGACGCGACCGTCGAGACGCCGTGGCTGTTGCAGGCGAAGGAGAAGGCGGCGTCGGCGAGGAAGAACAGGTAGCCGCCGTGCACGATGCCGTGCCCGTTGACGTGCCGCTCCTCGACGGTCAGCGCGGTCCGCGCACGCCCCGGGCCGACGTCGACGAGCCGGATGCCCGCCCCGCGGATGGCCTCGTCGTGGTGCACCATCGCCGTCGCGACCCGCTCCGCGGTCGCCTGGGGATCCGCCGGGGAGCCGGCCGCTGCGTTCGTGCTCACCCGGTCAGTGTGACGGGCCCACACCCGGGTCCCCGGCGGGATAGGGTCACGGGCATGCGGACCCACCCTCGGGAGACCCGGGAGACCCGGACCCCGTGACGTCGACCGGCCCCCTCCCGCGCGTGCTGCTCGTCTGGGACGCGCCCAACATGGACATGAGCCTCGGCTCCCTGCTGGGCGCGCGGCCCACCTCGGCCTTCCGCCCGCGGTTCGACGCCGTGGGCCGCTGGCTGCTCGACCTCGCCGGGCCCGACGCCGTCGCCGAGGCCTGCGTGTTCACCAACGTGGTGCCCGGGTCGACGGAGGTCGTGCGGCCGTGGGTGGAGGCGCTGCGCAACGTCGGGTTCGCGGTCTTCGCCAAGCCGAAGATCACCGAGGACTCGGACATCGACGACGACATGCTCCGGCACATCCAGATGCGGGAGCAGGAGGGCCACCTCCGGCACGTGGTGGTGGCCTCCGGGGACGGGCGGGCCTTCCGCGAGCCGCTCGAGAAGCTGATCGAGCAGCACACGGACGTCACGGTCATCGGGTTCCGGGAGTACGCGAACTTCGCGCTGACCTCGGAGACGATCTCCTTCCTCGACCTCGAGGACATCGACGGCGTGTTCCGCGAGCCGTTGCCGCGGATGACGCTCGACACCCTGCCGGACACCGGCGCCTGGCTCCCGCCCTTCCGGTCCCTGCGCTCGCTGCTCGACCCGAGACGGTGACCACCGCCCCGGACACGGCGGCGCGCACGGCGGGCGAGCGGTTCGCCGCGCCGGTGGTACTGACCTGCGGGCCGGGGTTCCCCGTGCTGCGCGACGGGATCGTCGACGTCGGCCCGGACGGGCGCATCGTCCGGGTCGCCCCGCGGGCCGAGGCCCCCGCCCCCGAGGGCCGGGTGCACCGGCTGCCCGGCCTGCTCATGCCCGGCCTGGTCAACACCCACTGCCACACCCCGATGCTGTCGCTGCGCGGGATGGGCGGCGACCTGCCGCTGATGTCCTGGCTGCAGGAGGTCATGTGGCCGGCCGAGGCGAGGTTCACCGAGGAGGACGTCCGGGTCGGGATGACCGCCGGCGCCGTCGAGCTGCTGCGGACCGGCTGCACCACCTCGGTGGAGATGTACTTCGTCGCCGACGCCGTGATCGACGCCGTGCTCACCGCCGGCTCGCGGGTGCTGCTGACCCCGGGGATCATCGCCGCGCCCGGCTGGGACCGGCTCGGCACCTGGGAGGAGATGCGCGACGACGTCTCCGCCCGGATCGACGCGGCCGGGCTGCGGTTCGGCCCGCACGAGCGGGTCGAGCTCGGGTACGGGCCGCACTCGGCCTACACCCTGCCGCCCGAGGCGCTGGCCACCACCGCCGAGGCGGCGCGGGAGCGCGGGGCGCTGCTGCACGTGCACGTCGCCGAGTCGCGGCAGGAGGACCACGCGCAGCGGGAGGAGTTCGGCTCCGTGCCGGCCGAGCTGGAGGCCGTCGGCGGCCTCGGCGGGCGGGTGCTGGCGGCGCACTCCGTTCACCTGTCCGAGGCGGACATCGCGCTCTACCGGCGCCACGGCGTCGCCGTCGCGCACTGCCCCGGGTCGAACGGGAAGCTCGCCGCGGGCCTCGCACCGGTCGGGGACCTGCGGCGCGCGGGGATCCGCATCGGACTCGGCACGGACGGTCCCGCCTCGGGCGACGACCTCGACCTCTGGCACCAGGCGCGGCTCGCGGCCCTGTTCGCCCGGGTCCGCGAGGACGACGCCGCCGCGCTCACCGCCGCCGACGTGCTGCTCATGGCCACCCGGGACGGCGCCGAGGCGATCGACCGGGCGGACATCGGGGCCCTGGAGCCGGGCCGCTGGGCCGACCTCGTGCACGTCGACCTCGACGACCAGGCCTTCGTGGACCCCGGGGACGACGCCCAGCTGCTGTCCAACCTGGTCTGGGCGGGCGGGTCGCGCCTGGTCCGCGACGTCTGGGTCGCGGGCGAGCAGGTGGTCGAGGACGGCGAGCCGGTCAAGGTCGACGCCGCGCGTGCCCGGGCGGACCTGCGGGCCGTCGCCGCGCGCCTGCACCGCTGACGCTCCTACCCTCGACGCGATGTGGGTCAACTGGTGGGGCGGGCAGCAGTGCCGGCCCCGGCGCACCGACCGGCCGCTCGACGAGGCGGGCGTGGTCGCCGCGGTGCGTCGCGCCGGGGAACGCGGGCACACCGTCCGCCCGCTCGGCTCCGGCTGGTCGGACAGCACCCTGACCCTCACCAACGACGTGCACGTCGACTGCTCGGCGCTCACCGGCGTCGCCGCGATCACCTCCGACACCGTCCGGGCGCGGGCGGGCGCCACCCTCGCCTCCGTGCAGGCCGCGCTGGCGGAACGGGGCCGGGCGCTGGCGCCCGTCCCGCACGGCGCCTCGGCGACCGTGGCCGGCGCGGTCGCGACCGGCACCCACGGCGGCGGCGCGCGGATCGGCTCGTTGTCGGACCAGGTCGTCGGGCTGCGGTTCGTCGACGGCACCGGCCGGGTCCGCAAGGTCGCGGCCGGGGAGCCCGAGCTCGACGCGCTGCGCACCCACCTGGGCGCCCTCGGCGTCCTCACCGAGGTGGAGCTGCGGACCGTGCCCGCCGAGCAGGTGGAGGCGCACGAGGAACCCGTCGGGGCCGAGGAGGTCCTGGAGCCCGGCGGCCCCCTGGACACGCACCGGTTCGCGGCCGTGGAGCTGCACGTGCCGAGCGGGGAGGCGCTGCTGCGGTGGGCCGGGCCCGTCGTCGAGCGGGAGCCCGGACCCTCGTCCACCGGGCCGGTGGAGGCGCTCGGCCGGGTCGTGACGCGGCTCGGGCACACGGCGTCGGCGCAGTGGTCGGCGCAGCGGTCCCGGCCGGCGCCGCGCTGGGAGGGGAGGGTGACCGGACTGCCGCACGACCTGCTGCCCGATCCGCACCCCGTCCGCGGCGGCGTCACCGAGTGGGCGGTGCCGCGCGAGGCGCTCGCCCCGGCGATCCGCGAGCTCGCCGCGGCGACGGCGGCCCGCGACCGGGAGATCCGGCGACCGGTGGAGGTGCGGACGGGCCCGGCCGAGACCGGTTGGCTGCATCCCGCGTACGGCCGCCCGACCGCCTGGATCACCGTGCGGACCCAACGCGGCGAGGACCACGGACCACTGTTCCGGCTCGTCGGCTCGGTGCTCGAGGGGATGGGCGGGCGGCCGCACTGGGCCGGCCGGCACGACTGGACGGCGGCCGACGTCGCGCTGGCCTACCCCGCCCTGCCGGAGTTCCTCGCCGTCCGGGACCGGCTCGATCCCGACCGGCTCTTCACCGGCGACCACCTCGAGGCGCTCCTCGGCCCCTGAGCTCCGAGCCCGCGATCTGCGCGTTACGGAACCATGACGCGGTTCCTCGGACCGTTCCTGCGCGTTGTGGAGCCGTCACGCGCTTCCGGGAGTGCATCTCGACGACGAGGGCCGGTGGCTCCGCGATCCGGTCACTCCCCCGGACCCCGGGCCACCGGCCCCTGGTCGACGTCGATCCGCTCCCCAGCCGACCGACGTCCGCCGCGGCCCGAAGCTGCCGCGGTCCGTTCTTCCTTCACTCACCGGGGCTCCCCAGCCCCGGAGTCCTCGTCCCGTACCGGATGCGCGCTCCGCGAGCTCCGCTCGGCGGCGTCAGTACGCCAGGTGGTGGTGCCCCGAACCCGAGCCGACGGCCCGGCGGTGGTGGCGGCCGGTGCGCGAGGACAGCTCGGCCAGCGCGTGCGGGCCGGTGTCGGTCAGCGAGGTGTACGCGGGCGCGGCCGGCGCGTACGTCGGGACGTGCGCGGCGTAGAGCGGGGCGCGGTCGTACCCCGCCGACACCGGGGCGGGTGCCGGCTCCGGCCGCACCGACCGCACCGGCGGCGCCGGCGGGGCCGGCGGGGCCGGCGGGGCCGGCGGGGTCGCCGGGGCCGGGGGCACCGGCGAGACGGCGCGCTGGGTCAGCGTGGCGAAGGCCTGCACCGGGATCGGCGCCGTCAGCGGGTCGCGACGGAAGTCGTCGAGCGCGTCGGCCGAGCGGCGACCGGGCCGGCGGGCCGGGGCCTGCCGGGCCGGCTGCTCGGTCTGCCGGCCGCGCCAGCCGCCGACCGTGAGGGCGTGGAAGATCGGCGTCTCCGCCGCGATCTCGGTGCGGCTCGCGTGCCGCCCCGGGAAGGGACCGGTGTCCTCGACGCCCCGCACCCGCACCGTGGCCCTGCGCCGGCCGACCGCCCCGTCGAGGGCTCGCTCCCTGTCGGTCACGCCCCGCACCTCCGTCATCTCTCCACCTCGCGTCGTCCGTGTGCCGCGCGATGCTGCCATCGGCCCTGTCCCCACAGGGCCGTTCGGCCGCACACACCACCCACAACGGGGTCACCTTCTCGGGGAAACGGGTCGGGAACGGTCGTTACCCGCTTTCGGGCCATCTCCATTCGTTCGGGTGGTGTCGCCGCACCACGGTGCCGCGCTCGTCGCTCTGCGCAGTCGCTCTGGACACTTTCGGGACGCTCCGTGACGCCCTGCCGGACCCGCGCAGCGCTCCGGGCGCCCGGCGAGCGGTCGGGCCCCGCCTCGCCGCCCGTTCCTCGCCCGGTCGGGACGCACGGGCCCGGCGAGGCCACCGAGACCTCTGCGGACGATCTTGGGGAGATCGGCGGCGGCGCCCCCCGCGACCGCCGGTCACGAACGTCCCCGCAGGTCCCCGGGACACCGGCCGCCGACCCGTCACGCCGGAGCGACCACACCATCGAGCGTGATCAACTTCGTGCGGCGTGTCGGCCCGGCGCCCCACGGCCCCGGATCACTACGGTCCTCCGTGACGGCGCAAGCACCGGGGACTCCGGAGCGTCACCGTCTCCTCACCCGGCCGCACCAGCAGTCGATCAAGAGGCGGTCAACTACACGGGTGTAATTCGACGTTGGGTGACGATACACTCGAATCGCTAGGCCAACGCGGTGGACGGCGCAACTCCTGGCCACCGGAACGGAGCAGTCGACTTCCGACGCCCCTCGTCACGCCGTCACCGCCCACGTCGCGCGGCTCGAGGGGCTACCGTTCGCGGATGACCGACGATCGGGCGGGCGGGAGCGGCCCGAAGATCGACCCCGTGGTCGAGGCCGAGATCGACCCCGGCGCCCCGCCGCGCACCCCGGAACCGGCCGGCACCCCGGTGCCGCCGCCGTCCCCCGTCGCCCCCGAGCAGCGCAGCCGCCGCAGCGCGGCCTCCGCCGTGCCCACCCCGCTGCGCGTGACCTCCGAGGTCGCCGCGCGCGCCCTGATCGTCGCCGCGGCCTTCGGCCTGCTCGTGTTCCTGGTGATCCAGCTGCGGGTCGTCGTGATCCCGGTGGCGATCGCGACGTTGATCGCCGCGCTGATGGCGCCGGTGGTGCACTGGCTGGTCGCCCGCCGCGTGCCCCGCGGCCCGGCGGTGGCGATCACGATCGTCGGCGGCTTCTGCGTCCTCGGCGGCCTGCTGTCGTTCGTGGTCAACACGTTCATCGGCGGCTTCGCGGAGCTGCAGCAGCAGCTGACGGCGAGCCTCACCTCGATCCAGCAGTTCCTGGCCCGGCCGCCGTTCAACCTGAGCTCCGAGCAGCTGCGCAACATCCCCGGGCAGATCGGGCAGGCGCTGACCAACAGCCAGGCCAACCTCACCTCCGGCGTGCTGACCACCGCCGCCACGATCACCGAGGTGGGCGCGGGGATCGCGCTCACGGTCTTCACGCTGATCTTCTTCCTCTACGACGGCCGGCGGATCTGGACGTTCCTGCTCAAGGCCGCGCCGCGGGCCCGCCGCGAGAAGGTCGACATCGCGGGGCGGCGGGCCTTCGCGACCCTCGTCGGATACACCCGCGCGACGGTGCTGGTGGCGTTCGTCGACGCGATCGGCATCGGGATCGGGCTGTGGGCGGTCGGGGTCCCGCTCGTCGTCCCGCTGGCCGCCCTGGTGTTCCTCGGCGCCTTCGTGCCGACCGTCGGCGCGGTGGTCAGCGGCGCGGTCGCGGTGCTCATCGCGCTGGTGGCCAACGGGCCGATCCCGGCCGTGATCATCCTGGCCGTCGTGATCGCCGTCCAGCAGCTGGAGGGACACGTGCTGCAGCCCCTGCTGCTCGGGCGGGCGGTGCGGCTGCACCCGCTGGCCGTCGTGTGGGCGGTGGCCGGTGGCGTCGTCGTCGGCGGGATCCCGGGAGCCCTGCTGGCCGTGCCGCTGCTCGCCACGCTCAGCGCCGCGATCCGCTCCTTCGTCCGCGACGACGAGCCGCCCGCGCGCACGATCAACGCCGTCGACCCGCACGAGGCCAACGCCGAGACGGCACACCGCATCCGGGTGCCCTCCTGGTGGAGCCGGGTGCACAGCCGGCTGCGCCGCTCGGCCTGACGCGGCCGCCCGCCGGGGCGGCTTGACGTGCCGATCCCGGCCCGCGGCGGGAGGATCGGGCGGGTGCGATACCTGATCACCGGCGCGACCGGGTACATCGGCGGACGGCTGGCCCCGCGGCTGATCGAGGAGGGCGGGCCGGACGCGGCGGTGCGCTGCCTGGTCCGCGACCCCGACAAGCTGCGCGACGTGCCGTGGGCCCGGTCCGCGGAGATCGTGCAGGGCGACCTGCTCGACGCCGGCAGCGTGCGGCGGGCCTGCGAGGGCGTCGACGTCGTCTACTTCCTGGTGCACTCCCTCGCCGACCGGGACTTCTCCGCGCTCGACCGCCGGGCCGCGCTCGTCCTCGCCGAGGCCGCCCGGGACGCGGGGGTGCGGCGCATCGTCTACCTCGGGGGCCTGCACCCGGACGGCCCGCTCTCCGAGCACCTTACCTCGCGCGCCGAGGTGGGCGAGATCCTGCTCCGCAGCGGGGTGCCGACGGCGGCGCTGCAGGCCGCGGTGATCCTCGGCTCGGGGTCGGCGAGCTTCGAGATGCTGCGCTACCTCACAGAGCGGCTGCCCGTGATGCTCACGCCGCGGTGGGTGCACAACCGCATCCAGCCCATCGCCGTGCGCGACGTGCTGCGCTACCTGATCGGCGCCGCGCACCTTCCGCCGGAGGTCAACCGGACCTTCGACATCGGCGGCCCGGACGTGCTGACCTACCTGGACATGATGCAGCGCTACGCCGCGGTGGCCGGGCTCCGGCGGCGGCGGGTGGTCGGCGTCCCGGTGCTCACGCCGAGGCTGTCGGCGCACTGGGTCAACGTCGTCACCCCGGTGCCGAAGGGCATCGCGGCGCCGCTGATCGAGTCGCTGGTGCACGAGGTGGTGTGCCGCGAGCAGGACATCCTGCGGTACGTCCCGGACCCGCCCGCGGGCCGCATCGGCTACGACCGGGCCGTCGAGCTCGCCCTGACGAAGATCCGGTCCGGCGACGTCGAGACGCACTGGTCGGGCGCCGCCGTCGAGGGCGCGCCGTCCGACCCGCTGCCGAGCGACCCGGACTGGTCCGGCGGCACCGTGTACACGGACGACCGCGAACAGCCCTGCTCGGCGCCGCCCGAGGACCTCTGGCGGGTCGTCGTCGGGATCGGCGGCGAGCGCGGCTGGTACTCGTTCCCGCTGGCCTGGTCCGTGCGCGGCTGGATGGACCGGCTCGTCGGCGGCGTCGGGCTGGCCCGCGGGCGGCGGGACCCGGACCGGCTGCACGTCGGCGACGCGCTGGACTGGTGGCGCGTCGAGGCCCTCGACGAGGGCACCCTGCTGCGGCTGCGCGCCGAGATGAAGGTCCCGGGCCTGGCCTGGCTGGAGATGGGCGTCCGGCCGGACGGCGCGGGCTCGCGCTACACCCAGCGCGCGGTCTTCGTGCCGCACGGCCTCGCCGGCCACCTGTACTGGTGGTCGGTCGCACCCTTCCACGGCATCGTCTTCGGCGGGATGGTCCGCAACATCACCCGCACCGCCGAGCGCGCCGCCCCGGCGCTCACCGGGGCCGAGCGACGGGCCTCGTAGCGGCTACAGCTCGGTGAGGCCGGCGTCGAGGCGGTCGATCTCCGTGAGGTCGAGCTCGAGCTCGGCGGCGCGGCAGTTGTCCTCGAGGTGGGCGAGGTCGGCGGTGCCCGGGATCGGGAGCATCACCGACGAGCGCTGCAGCAGCCAGGCCAGGGCGACCTGCGGCGCGGTCACGCCGTGCGCCCAGGCGATCTCGGCGACGGCGCCGCCGGGCTCCGCGAGGGCGCCGGCCGCGACCGGGTGCCACGGCAGGAAGCCGATGCCGTTCTCGGTGCAGTAGCGCAGGACGTCGTCGCTCGCGCGGTCGATCAGGTTGTAGCGGTTCTGCACCGTCGCGATCTCGACGATCCCGCGGGCCTGCTCGACGGTCTCGACGGAGACCTCGGACAGCCCGACCTCGGCGATCTTGCCCTCGGCCTTGAGCTCGGCGAGCACGCCGAACTGGTCCGCCGCCGGGACCGTCGGGTCCACGCGGTGCAGCTGGAACAGGTCGATCCGCTCCACGTCGAGCCGGCGCAGGCTCAGCTCGCACTGCTGGCGCAGGTACTCGGGGCGCCCGCACGGCGTCCACCGCCCGGGCCCCGGACGGAGCTGGCCCGCCTTGGTGGCGATCGTCAGCCCGTCGTACGGGTGCAGGGCCTCGCGGATCAGCTCCTCGGAGGTGCCCGGCCCGTAGGAGTCCGCGGTGTCGATCAGGTCCACACCGAGGTCGACGGCGCGGCGCAGCACCTCGAGCGCGGCCTTCGGGTCGGCGGGCGGGCCCCACACGCCGGGCCCGGTGATCCGCATGGCCCCGAAACCCAGGCGATGGACGACGGGTCCCTCGCCGATCCGGAACGTGCCTGCGGCCGCGGCGGGACCGGCACCCTCGGCGGCCTCGTTCTGCGGGAAGACGCTGGTCATGCGACGAGGGTGGCACCGTCGGTGTCCGACCCGCCCCCGATCGTGACCAGCACCGCAGGGGTCACGGCGGTCACGTGCGTCCGGTTGCCGCCCCCGCGCGGGGCGGATAGCTTCGCGCCGTGGCCACGATCTCGGCGCTGGCCGACGCCGTCGACGCCCTGGTGCACGACGGTGCGGAGATCGCCCTGGAAGGGCTCGGCGCGTCGGCTCCCGAGGCCGCCGCCCACGCGATCCTGCGCCGCAGACCGCGCGACCTCACCCTCGTCGGTACGGTGCCCGGCCCGGCCGGGGACCAGCTCGTCGGCGCGGGGTGCGTGAAACGGCTGGTGTTCGCCCGGCTCGGGCCGGGCCTGCACCGGATCCGCGAGGCCCTGGTCGCCTGCTGGCCGACGCCGCTGGAGATCGAGGAGCACACCCAGGCGGGCATGGCCGCGCGGTACGTCGCCGGCGCCTCCGGGCTGCCGTTCGCCATCGTCCGCGGCGGCTACACCGGCACGGACCTGGCGGAGGTCACGCGCACGGGGGTCGTCCGGTGCCCGTTCACCGGCGAGGAGCTCACCGCGCTGCCGGCGCTGCACCCCGATCTCGCCGTGGTGCACGCCCGGCGCGCCGACCGGGCCGGCAACGTCCAGCTGGGCGGGCCGCCCGGGCTGCGCAAGGAGGCGGTGCTGGCCGCCCGCAACGCGCTCGTCACCGTCGAGGAGGTCGTCGACGAGCTCGGGTCCGAGCCCGGCGCGGTCGTCCTCCCCGCGTTCGCGGTGACCCGGATCGCCGTGGTGCCCACCGCCGGACCGGACGCGGCCGCGGATGCGGTCGAGGCGGCCTGGGCGCCGGTCTCCGCCGACCGGGCCCGGTTCACGAGCTGGCTGGAGGGGATCCGCGCGTGAGCGACCAGATGCTCGTCACGGCCGCGCGGCTGCTGGCCGACGGCGAGGTGTGCGTCGCGGGCCCCGGCCCGGCCCGGGTGGCCGCCCTGCTCGCCCGCACCACGCACGCGCCGGGGCTCACCGTCCTCGGCGACGACGGCACCGTCGACGGGGTGCCCGCGGCGACCGTCGGCACCGCCGAGCTCAGCGCGTACTGGCTGCAGGGCGGCCGGGTCGACGTCGGGCTGCTCACCGCGGACCAGGTCGACGCCTTCGGCAACGTCAACACGACCGTCCTCGGCGAGTACGACGAGCCCACGGCCCGGCTCGGCGGGGCCGGCGCGACCGCGGAGATCGCGGCGGGTGCGGGCCGGGTCGTCGTGCTGCTGCCGCACCGGCTCCCCGCGTTCGTGGAGCGCGTCGACTTCGTGACCGCTCCCGGTGTCCCCTCCGGCCCGCTGGACCGCGCGCAGGCGGGCCTGCGGGGCGCGGGCCCGGTCGCCGTCGTCACCGACCTGGGGGTGCTGCGGCCCGATCCGGCCACCGGCGAGCTGGTGCTCACCGAGGTCCACCCGGGCGTCCCGGTCGACCGGGTGCGGGCCGAGACCGGCTGGCCCCTGGAGGTCGCCGACGAGGTGGGCGTCACGGCGCCCGCCACCGCCGCGGAGGTCGCCGCCCTGCGGGCCGGGTGACAGGATCGGCCCATGACCGACCTGCTCCACACCCGGACGGACGGACCCGAGGACGGGCCCGTGCTCGTGATGCTCGGCTCGCTGGGCAGCACGCTCGACATGTGGGAGCCGAACGTCCCGGCCCTCGCCGAGCACTTCCGGGTCGTCCGCATGGACCATCTCGGACACGGCGCCTCGCCCGACCCGGCGGGCCCCTACACGATGCAGATGCTGGCCGAGGCGGTCCTGGCCACGCTCGACGCGCTCGGCGTGGACCGCGTGCACTGGTGCGGACTCTCGCTCGGCGGCATGGTCGGGATGTACCTGGGCTCCGAGCACCCCGACCGCATCGCCCGGCTCGTGCTGTGCTGCACCTCCTCGAACTTCCCGGACCCCTCGATCTGGCGGCAGCGCATCGAGGCCGTGAAGGCCGGGGGCACGGCCGGCATCGCGCCGGGCGTGGTCGAGAGGTGGTTCACGCCGGAGTGGGCGGAGAAGCATCCCGACGTCGTCGGGCGGGCGGTCGGGTGGGTCTCCGACACCCCCGACGACGGCTACATCGCCTGCTGCGAGGCCATCGAGGTCTGGGACCACCGCGACCGGCTGGGCGCCGTGACCGCGCCGACGCTCGTGATCGCGGGGGACGAGGACAAGCCGACGCCGGTCGAGCCGCACGCCCGCACGATCGCCGACGGCATCCCCGGCGCGCACCTGGAGGTGCTCCACGGCGGGCACCTGGCGACCATGCAGAGCGCGGAGGAGACGAACCGCCTCCTCCTGGAGCACCTGACCTGAGGAGCCTGCCGGCGAGCCCGGCCTGCTGCGCGGGGTTCGCCGGCGGCGCTCCTAGGGCGTGTCCGGCCGCGTCCGCTGGGGCGCGGTCAGGGCCAGCCCAAGCGCGGCCATCGCCATGAGGATCCCGGCGACGACGATGGGTACCGCGGCCGCCGCCCCGCCGAGGACCAGCAGCAGCAGGCCGCCGCCGAGCAGGATCGTGGGCACGAGCCCCGCGGTGTGCACCGAGCGGCTGCCGGCCGGGCCGGCGGCGCGGGAGGCGGGGGCCGGGCGGTGCCGGCGCAGCTTGCGGCCGAGCGCGCTGCACCGGGCCACGAACAGGGGATCACCGGACATGAGGCCCTGTTCGATCAGGGCGAACTGGCTGCGCTCGCGGTCGCTGAGCATCGTTCGGGGCACCCCCGGGATCACAAGGCCTGGCTGGGGAACGGGCGGCCCGCTCGCCGTTGATCCGGGTGCACCGCGCACCAGTGTAGGTGACCGAATCGTGACCTTGAGCGGGGTTGTGACCCGAGCCCGCGTGTGATCGGCGCCGCTCGGTGAGGTGACCCTTCCTCTTTACATGCACGATCACGCATAGGTAGCGTGCCGGTCATGGGAACGGGACACGGCCACGGGCACGGGCATGCCGTCGGGGATCGGCGCCGGCTGGTGGCCGCCCTGCTCGTGACCCTGGCGTGTGCCGTGCTCGGGGGCGTCGGCGCACTGCTCACCGGGTCCCTCGCCCTGCTCGCCGACCTGGGCCACCTGCTCACGGACGCCGGGGCGCTCGCGGCCGCCGTCGTCGCGTCGGTGCTCGCGGCGAAGCCGGCCTGTCACCACCGGACCTTCGGGCTCGGCCGGGTCGAGGTCCTGGTGGCCGGGCTCAACGCCGTGGCGCTGGTCGCGGCGGTCGTCTGGGTGGCCGTCGAGGGCGTGTCCCGGCTGTTCGAACCGGCCGAGATCCCCGGCCTGCCGCTGCTGGTCATCGGTGCGGCCGGGCTCGTCGGCAACGTCGTGTCGCTGGTCGTCCTCGCGGGCGGCGACCGCGACAACATGAACCTGCGCGGGGCGATGCTGCACGTGCTCGGGGACGCGCTCGGCTCCGTGGGCGTCATGGTCGCGGCGATCGTGCTCGTGACCACCGGCTGGCCCTACGCCGACACCCTCGCCTCGCTGCTGATCGCCGCGCTGATCCTGCCCCGCGCGATCGGCCTGCTGCGCGAGGTCTGGCACGTGCTGCTGGAGGGGGCGCCGGCGGGGATCGACGTCGCCGAGGTCCGATCCGCGCTGCTGGCGGTGCCGGGTGTGACCTCGGTGCACGACCTGCACGTCTGGGCCATCAACGACCGCAGCCCGTCGATGTCCGCACACCTGGTCGTCGGCGACCACGAGCCGAACGCGACGGGCTGCGGCGGGTCGGTCCTCGACCGCGCGGGCACCACGCTGCGCGAGCGGTTCGGGCTCGCCCACAGCACGCTGCAGGTCGAGCGGCACGCCCACGTGGGGCACGAGGACACCTGCCACTGAGCGAGGCCGACCGCCGGGGACCGGCGCGGAGCGGAGCGGAGCGACGCGGACCGGCGCTGAGCGGAGCGGAGCGACGCGGACCGGCGCTGGCGGTGCGCCGGCCGGCCCGGTCCGGCGGTCAGCGGGCCTCGCGCACCGGCCGGTCGAGGACGAGATCGGCGGCCCGGGACAGCACCTCGGCCCGGCTCCGCCCCTCGTGGTCCGCGGCGAGGAAGTGCTCCCCGATCGCCATGCAGAAGGCGAGGAGGCTGCGCGCCTCGACCTCGTCCGGGTCCGCGCAGAAGCTGCCGATCATCTCCCGGAGCAGCGCCATCCGCCGGTTGTCGACGCGGCGCAGGCGAACCGCGACGGCCTCGTCCCGGCGCGCCCAGTCGCGGACCGCGAGGTCGATCGGCAGCAACCGGTCGCCGGAGAAGGTGAGCATCCCGGCGCGGTGGATCCGGGTCCGCGGGTCGCCGCCCTCGCGCTCGACCCGGGCGAGCACCTCGTCGACGCTCTCGCGCTCCCAGGTGTCGAGCATCGCCTGCAGCAACGCCTCCCGGTCCGCGAAGTACCCGTAGAAGCCGCCCTTGGTGACCCCCAGGCCCTTCGCGAGGGCCTCGACGCGGACGGCATCGGGGCCGCCGGTGGCCAGCGCGCGCAGCCCGGCCTCGATCCAGCTCTCGCGCGGTGTCCGGGCGACGCCCACCTCGACCCCTTCCCCGCTGTTGTACGCAGCCGTATAGTCGAGCTTGTGTTGTACGCCACCGTATAGGAGGTGCGGCATGGCCGCGCAGGGCGTCCGCGGGGTCCCCGAGATCCCGACGACGGTGCGGGAGCGCGCGGCGCTGCCCACGGTCGACTACGCGGATCTGTTCACGGTGCCGGCGCCGGCCGGGGACGCGTCCGCCGAGCACTGGGCCCGCGCGATGTTCGGCTCCGTGCCGGACCTCGGCGAGCGACTGATCTGGCGGGTCCTGCTCGGGCTACGGCTGGATCCCGCGCGGGGCCCGGACACCGTCGCCGGCTGGCGCGTCACCGGCCGGGAGGACGACTGGATCCGGATGGCGACGGCCGGGCCGCTCCTGAGCGCGAACCTCGTGGTGACGACGGGCGAGGGGCACGCCGCGCTCGCCACGTTCGTCCACTTCGAGCGCCGGGCGGGCAGGCTGCTGTGGCGCCCGGCCTCCGCCGTCCACCGCGCCCTCGTGCCTCGGGTCCTCCGGAAAGCCGCGGCCCGGATCGACGCCCGGAGCGACGCCCGGCTCGACACGATTCGGCCGGACGCGACCCGGCTGGGCACCGCCGGGCCCGGAGCGACCCGCCCGGACCGCGTTCGACGCGGGGGACCCGACGCGAGGCGGCGCGGCATGCAGGACGGACGGACCGACGCGGCTCAGCCGTGGGCGAGGTCGGCGAAGCGGCTGTAGTGCAGCTGGTGGGCCACCGTGATCGTGTTGGTGGGGCCGTTGCGGTGCTTGGCCAGGATCAGGTCGGCCTCGCCGGCGCGCGGATCGTCCCGCTCGAACGCGTCCGGCCGGTGCAGCAGGATCACCATGTCCGCGTCCTGCTCGATCGAGCCGGACTCCCGCAGGTCGGAGATCATCGGTCGCTTGTCGGTGCGCTGCTCCGGGCCACGGTTGAGCTGCGAGATCGCCACCACCGGCACCTCGAGCTCCTTGGCCAGCAGCTTGATCTGCCGGGAGAACTCCGAGACCTCCTGCTGGCGGGACTCGACCTTGCGCCCCGAGGTCATCAGCTGCAGGTAGTCCAGGATGATCAGCTTCAGGTCGTTGCGCTGCTTGAGCCGGCGCGCCTTGGCCCGGATCTCCATCAGTGTCAGGTTCGGCGAGTCGTCGATGAACAGCGGCGCCTCGGAGATCTCCGACATGCGCCGCGCCATCCGGGTCCAGTCGTCGTCGCTCATCCGGCCCGCGCGCATGTCCGCCAGCCGGATCCGCGCCTCCGCCGACAGCAACCGCATCACGATCTCGGACTTGCTCATCTCCAGCGAGAACACCGCGCTGGTCATCTGGTGCTTGATCGAGCACGACCGTGCGAAGTCCAGCCCGAGGGTGGACTTGCCCAGACCCGGCCGGGCCGCCACCACGATCATCTGGCCCGGGTGCAGCCCGTTGGTGCACGCGTCGAGATCGGCGAACCCGGTCGGCACGCCCAGCGAGACGCCGCCGCGGGAGGCGATGGCGTCGATCTCGTCCATCGTCGGCTGCAGCAGCTCCTCGAGCGGGACGTAGTCCTCGCTGGTGGAGCGCTCGGTGACCTCGTAGATCGCCGCCTGGGCCCGGTCGACGACCTCCTCGACCTCCGCGCCCTCGGCCCCGTGGTAGCCCAGCTGCACGATCCGGGTGCCCGCCTCGACCAGCCGGCGCAACGTGGCCTTCTCCGCGACGATCTCGGCGTAGTACGCCGCGTTCGCCGCGGTCGGCACCGTGGCGATCAGCGTGTGCAGGTACGGCGCACCGCCGAGGCGGATCAGCTCGCCGCGGCGCTGCAGCTCCGCCGCCACCGTGACCGCGTCGGCCGGCTCACCCCGGCCGTAGAGATCGAGGATGCAGTCGTAGACCGTCTGGTGCGCGGGGCGGTAGAAGTCGTCCGGCCGCAGCACCTCCACCACGTCCGCGATCGCGTCCTTGCTCAGCAGCATCCCGCCCAGCACGGACTGTTCGGCCGTGAGGTCCTGCGGCGGCTGGCGGTCGAACGGGTTCGGGACGACCCCGCCCGCGGACTCCCCGCCCGGGCGGCCCTCGCCGTCCCGGACGGCCCGCGGCCGATTGGGACGGTCATCCGTCACCGCCATGCCCGACGTCACCCCCTGTCACCACGTGGCCTCATGGTATCGAACATGAGTTCGATCCGCAGCCGATTCCGCCGACCGCAAGACGATCGTCTCCTCCCGCCCGAACCCGTCCGGGGTCACGCCCTCGGGTGGCGTGCGACGAACGGTGCGCGGGCGGGCGGCGATCGTGCACACGGCCCGGGCACGTGACGGTAGGGGAGTCGGCGCCGACGCCCAAACCCGCGTGTGGACAACCCTGGGGAGGGTGTGGGGACGGATCGGGGACGAGGCAGGCGGGCCTCCCCACCGAACTGTGGACACCGTGGGGACAACCCCTGCTCGGGGCGCCTTTCCGCTGATCAGGCCCACGACGGTCGGTGTGGACAACTTTCTTTCCCGACGGCTCGGCGCGTCCCCCGGTGGGCGTGTCGGGGGCGGTCGCCCCCCGTCCACCCGGCGCACGCGGAGGGTCACCGAGCGACGCGGGCGCAACCACTGTGTGTCGTTCCCCTGCGCTCGACGGTCGGTGTGTCGCCGCTCGTCGAGCGGGTCTGCGGGGACCGGTTGCGTGATCGACACCGAGGGCGGCCCGGCCCCCGAGAACGCCGCGAGGGCGGGACCCGGTCGAGACGACCGCGATCCCGCCCTCGTGACGGAGTGTGACGAACCGGAGGTTCGTCGGTGCCGTGTCAGGCGGCGACGACCGCCACCTGCAGCTCGGCGGTGACCTCCGGGTGCAGGCGGACCTTCACCGGGTGGGTGCCCACCGACTTGATCTGCTCGCCGATCTCGACCGAGTGCCGGTCGAGGGCCGGACCGCCGGCGGCGCGCACGGCCTCGACGATCTGCGCCGGGGTGACCGAGCCGAACAGCCGGCCCGAGTCGCCCGCGGCCTTCGCCTTGACACTGACCGACAGCTCCTTGAGCGAGCCGGCGACCTCCTGGGCGTGGCCCAGGTCGCGGATCTGCCGGGCCTTCTGGGCGCGGCGGATCTGCTCGACCTGCTTCTCGGCACCACGGGTCGCGACGATGGCGAACTGGCGCGGCAGCAGGTAGTTGCGGCCGTAGCCGTCCTTGACCTCCACGATGTCGCCGGGCGCGCCCAGGTTCGGCACGTCGGCGGTGAGGATGAGCTTCACGCTGCTACTCCTTCCTCGGGTCAGCGGGCGGTCGAGGTGTACGGCAGGAGGGCGACCTCGCGGCTGTTCTTCACCGCGACGGCGACGTCCCGCTGGTGCTGCCGGCAGTTGCCGGTCACGCGGCGGGCCCGGATCTTGCCGCGGTCGGAGATGAACTTCCGCAGCAGGCCGGTGTCCTTGTAGTCGATCTCCTGGGCCTTGTCCTTGCAGAACGCGCAAACCTTCTTCTTCGGCTTGCGCAGGACGGGCTTGGGCATTGCTGGTGCTCCTGGGTGTACCGGTCCCCGCGGGTCACGCGGGGGTGTGGATCGAGGTCAGAAGGGGGGCTCGTCGTCCGCGGCGGGGCCACTGCCGGCCGGCGGGGCGGAACCCCACGGGTCGTCGTAGCCGCCGCCCTGGCCGCCGCCACCGAAACCGCCGCCGCCGCCGCCACCGCCGCCGCCGAAGCCGCCGCTGCCACCGCCGCGGCTGACCTTGTTGACCTTGGCAGTGGCGTACCGCAGCGAGGGGCCGACCTCGTCGACCTCCATCTCGATGACGGTGCGCTTCTCACCCTCGCGGGTCTCGAACGACCGCTGCCGCAGCCGGCCCTGCACGATGACGCGCGCACCGCGGGTGAGCGTCTCCGCGACGTTCTCCGCGGCCTGGCGCCAGATGTTGCAGCGCAGGAACAGCGCCTCGCCGTCCTTCCACTCGCCGGACTGGCGGTCGAAGGTGCGCGGCGTGGACGCCACCGTGAAGTTGGCGACGGCCGCCCCGGAGGGGGTGAACCGCAGCTCCGGGTCGGCGGTGAGGTTGCCGACCACGGTGATCACAGTCTCGCCGGCCATGGGGGCCTCCTCAGCTCGCGGCGGGGGCGGGCGTGCGCGCGGGGGCGGCCTTCGCGGCCTTCTTGGGCTCCTTGCGCAGCACCTTGGTGCGCAGGACGGACTCGTTCAGACCCAGCTGGCGGTCGAGCTCGGCCACGGTGGCCGGCTCGGCCTGGACCTCGAGCACCGCGTAGATGCCCTCGGCGTTCTTGGCGATCTCGTAGGCGAGGCGACGCTTGCCCCAGACCTCGACCTTCTCCACCGAACCGCCGTCGGAGCGGACGACGTTCAGGAAGGTCTCCAGCGACGGCTGCACCGTGCGCTCGTCCAGGCTCGGGTCGAGAATAACCATGAGCTCGTAGTGACGCATGAGAACCACTCACCTCCTGTGGACTGGAACGGCCGCGGCGCTTCCGCGGCAGGAGGTTCTCACCCCGCACCGACAGAATCGGGCCGGGCCCGGAACACGGGGTCCGGGTCCGACTCGTCGCGGCAGCCCGGGTGGCCACCGGTCGGAGCGGTTGGACACGAGATTACCAGCGCGTTTCCACCCGTCCGGCCCCGCCCCCGCGATCGTTCGCGGTCGTGAACGTGCGGGGATGCCGTCCGTCGACGCCGGACACCGGTCGGGCCCCGTTCCGGCTGTGGGGAGCGGGTGGACATGGCGGGGGAGCCGCACCTCGGGCCGACTCGGCACCGTGGTCGAGCCATCCGGCATGCCCCCGGGTGCGCGGCACATCCGCTCGGGCCGGCCTGCACACCCCGACGCGCTCGACACACCGACGTTGTACTTCTGCGGGACGCACTGGTCCGCGATCCGCATGCAGGTCCGGCTCGTGTCGACGAGATCGGTCCGAAGACCGAGGCCGTAACCAGTCACCCGCCGGGCCACCCGGCACATCCCGCGTGCGGGCACACCCGCTCGGGCCGGCAGGCGTGATCCGTACACCCCTCCAGGCCTCTCGGCGCATCCCGGCGAGCTCGGGACGCCCTGCCGGGCCCCCGGACACACCCCGACGTGCGCCGCACACCCCTCGAGGCCGCCCGGCACACCCGGTCGACACGCGGCACACCCGGTCGACGGCGTGTGCCGAGACCCGCGGGGTGTGCCGGCCACACCGGCACCGAGTACGGCTCGGGGGCGGGCGCACGTGCGAGGTCCGGGAGCGGGTGGCGGCCGGAGCGGGCGCCGTTCCCGCTCACACCGGCAATTCACTGGAGCGGTCGGCCGCCGGACCAGGTCGTGCCCGGCGCGTTCGACCGATCCTTCCTCCCATTTCCCACACCCCGTCGGGTGTCGTACACGCCGTCGACAGGGTGTGCGACGGACGTTCTGGATGTGCCGCCGCGGGCGCGACGGATGGGAGCCGGTCGAACGGGTGTGCGGGCCCGCGGAGAACCGACGAGGTCCCGGGACGGGGCGGCCGGAGCGGTGGCGCTGCTGCTCGCCACCGGCGGTCCGCCGGCGCGGGCGGCCGCAGGAACAAGGTCGTGCCGGGGGCGCTCGACCGAACCTTCCTCCCCCTACCCACACCCCGTCGGGTGTCGTACACGCCGTCGACAGGGTGTGTGGAGGGAGGCTGCGTCCGCTGAGGTGGTGGATGGAGACGACCACCGCATGAGCCTTCGTTGGTCAATCTAGGCGGTCAGCGCCGGTGTCGGCATCACCTCCGGCGTGGCTGTCGGCGGGCTGGGGGTGATGGCGGCGCGGGCCTTGGTCAGCACGTCCAGGCTCATGTAGCGGCGCTGCTCGGCCCACTCGTCGGTCTGCTCGGCCAGCACCGCCCCGACCAGCCGCACCACGGCGGCCCGGTCGGGAAAGATCCCGACAACGTCGGTGCGCCGGCGGACTTCCTTGTTCAGCCGCTCCTGCGGGTTGTTCGACCAGATCTGCCGCCAGATCTCCCGCGGAAACACCGTGAACGCCAGCAGGTCGGCGCGGGCAGCGTCGAGATGAGCCGCGGCAGCCGGGAACTTCGCCTCCGACGCTTCGACGACCCGATCGAACTGGGCGTGCACCTCCGCGGCATCGGGCTGGTCGAAGATCGTGCGCAGCAGCGTGAGCACCCACGGCTGCGCGGACTTGGGCACCTTCGTGGCCAGGTTGCGGGCATAGTGCGTGCGACACCGCTGCCAGGCCGCGCCAGGCAAGGTGGCCTCGACCGCCGACACCAATCCCTGGTGCGAGTCGGAGATGACCAGCGCCACCCCGGACAGCCCACGGGCCACCAAGCTGCGCAGGAACGCCAGCCAGCCTGCGCCGTCCTCGCCGGAGACCACCTCCAGGCCCAGAACCTCACGCTGGCCGTCGGCGGTGATCCCAACCGCGATCAACGCGTGCACGATCACCGTCCGGCCGCCCTCACGCACTTTCTGGGTCAGCGCGTCCAGCCAGACGAACGTGTAGGGGCCCTCGTCCAGGGGGCGCGACCGGAAGGCCTCCACCTGTATATCGAGGCTTTTCGCCATCTCCGAGACCTGACTCTTGGACAGCCCGGTGATGCCCAGCTGGGCGGCCAGCTTCTCCACCCGCCGCGTCGACACCCCGAGTACATAGCTCGTGGCCACCACCGACACCAGCGCCTTCTCCGCCCGCCGGCGCCGCTCCAGCAGCCACTCCGGAAAGTAGCTGCCGGCGCGCAGCTTGGGGATGGCCAGCTCAACGGTGCCGGCGCGGGTGTCCCAGTCCCGATACCGGTAGCCGTTACGCGAGTTCACCCGCCCATCGCTGCGCTGCCGATAGCCGGCCCCGCAGGCGGCGTCGGCCTCCGCGGCCATCAACGTCTCCGCGAACTGCTTGACCATCGACCGGAGCAGATCCGGGCTGGCTTCGGCGAGCCGCTCATCGAGCCAACCCGCCACATCGTTCACACTGTCTGACGCGGCCATCGCGTCTCCTCCCTCGAGAACCAGAGCACTCGAAGGATCACGCGATGGCCGTCTCACATCCCGACGCCACGCCGCAGATCAGCAACGACGCCGTACACCACGTCCTCGGACGCAGCCGTGAGGGACGACCTGGATGTGCCGCCGCGGCCCGGCGGGTGTGAGCCGGTCGAACGGGTGCGGGGGCTCGCGAAGGAGCGGTGCGGGCCCGCGAAGAGGCGCGGAGCTGCGCGGAGGTCGCACGCAGCGCGGCCCCGCGGGTCGGGCGAAGATCGAAGGGCCCGGGTCGGGGAAGATCGGTCGGCCCGCGGTCGGGCGAAGACCGATCGGCCCGGCGTGCGCGAAGCTGCGTGGACCTCGGCTACGGACGCCCGCGCGGGGCGACGGGTGGACGTGCGCGGGGACGCCGGGAGTACGGGAGTGTCGGTGGGGGTCACTACCCTCGTCGGCATGCTCATCGGTGCCCACGTCCGCGACGACGACCCCCTCGCCGCGGCGGCCGAGCGCGGGGCGGAGATCGTGCAGTTCTTCCTCGCCGACCCACAGGGGTGGAAGAAGCCGCAGCCCCATCCGCACGCGGAGGCGCTCGCGGCCGGGGAGGTCGCCACGGTGGTGCACTCGCCGTACGTCGTGAACGTGGCCTCGCCGAACAACCGCATCCGCATCCCCTCGCGCAAGCTCGTGGTGCAGCACGCGGAGGGTGCGAAGGCGGTCGGCGCGATCGGGCTGGTGGTGCACGGCGGGCACGTGACGAAGGACGAGGACCCGGCCGTCGGCGTCGACAACTGGCGCAAGTTCGTGCAGCGCCAGCAGGACGAGGGCGGTTTCGCGGTGCCCGTGTTCATCGAGAACACCGCGGGCGGGGACAACGCGATGGCCCGCAGGTTCGACGCGCTGGCCCGGCTGTGGGACGCGGTGGGCGAGTTCGGCGTCGGCTTCTGCCTGGACACCTGCCACGCCTTCGCGGCCGGCGAGGAGCTGGTCGACGTGGTGGACCGGGCCAAGGCGATCACCGGACGGATCGACCTCGTGCACCTGAACAACTCGCGGGACGAGTTCGACTCGGCCCGCGACCGGCACGCCAACGTCGCCTCCGGGACGATCGAGCCCGAGGTCCTGGCCGCGGTGTGTGCGGCGGCGGGCGCCCCGGTCGTCGTGGAGACCCCGGCCGAGGGCCAGGCGGCGGACATCGCGTTCCTGCGCGAGAAGCTCGGGCGTTGAGCGAGCGCGCGGCCGCGGGCTCCCCGGCCGCGCGGCCCGCGCACGAGGACAGGACCGCGCGCCGCGCCGGTCCCGCGCAGCCCGCCGACCCCGCCGCGCAGCCCGCCGACC
>NZ_JBHSQK010000067.1:43136-67250 GCF_042658055.1 Pseudonocardia lutea | reverse complement strand
CCGCTCACGAGCTACACCACGCCATGGGGCGTCATCCTCCTGGTCAAGGCGACAACATGACAAGCCGACGTGCGCGCACGTGTTCTTGTCATGATGGCGTCTTCCCTGGTCACCTCTGCGTGGGGTTGTCGTCTTGCCGCCTTGGCCCGGTATCGAGCGTCCAGGTCCAGCCGGTCGCGGTTCGGTGGGTGGAGACGTGCGCGCGTTTGCGAGCGCGCTGCAGCAGGCGCTCGTTGAAGCCGTCCGCTTTGGCTGCCCGAAGGATCTCGCCAGCGCCCGCGGAGCCGGCGCGCTTCTCATCGCTGAGATAGCCGAGGAGCCATGTCACCGCCTCGGCGATGAGAGACCGGTCCTCGCCCTCCGGGCTGGCGGCGAGGAGCTCCTCCGCCCGTTGGGTCGTCTCGCCGTGCCAGTGCACCCGTGCGACCTGTGTGATGCCGTCCGGAGTCTCGACCGCCGCTGGGACGAGGCTGACCGCGAGTGATGGAGCGTCCCCCGGGGCGAGGTTCGCCTTCGTCGAGGAAATGACGAGTTGGTGTGTGTCCTCGTCACGGGCCACCGCCAGGACCGAGCGCGCCACCTGCGACCACGCAATCGAGCCCAGGATCAGCTTGCCGGTGTCCGCTGATTCCCTCTTCCCGAAGTGCACGATGCCCACGACACCCGCGCCCGTGTCAGCCGCCAGCTTGGAGATCGGCTCCAGTCCGCGCCGCATCTGGCGGTCGCGGTCACCGTCCAGAGTGCTGTCGATTACTGAGGTCGCCGCGTCGAGCACCACCAGGGCTGCTTTGAGGTCGTCGATCTCCTCTGCCAGCAATCGGGTGTCCTGGGGCAGGACCAGCGGGGTCTCGTCCTCGGTCGGCGACACAGCATCCAAGAAGACGACGCGCTCGAGGTCGGCGCCAGCGGCCACCAGCCGAGGGACGATCGTGCTGTCCCTCGCGTCCTCCGAGTTGACGTAGATGACGGGGCGGGGCTCGCCGAGGAACTCCCCGGCGAGCTCGCCTCTCGTGACCTGCGCGACCAGGTCCACTGCGACAGTCGACTTCCCGAGCCCCTCCCGGCCGGCCAACAGCGTCAGACCACCGAGCACGATCCGGTTCTGCCACAGCCATCGCAGCCGGCGCATGGTCACTTCAGAGGCCGGCGTCCGGCGGAGCCGACGACCTCGACCAGAGCGCCCACCGCCGGCGACCTCGTCGATGTACTCGTGCGCCCGGCCGACCAGGTCCTCGTCAACGTCGCCCGGCAGCGCGTAGGCAAGTTGGGACATCCTCGTCGCCGCCGCCACCAGTCCACGCCTCACCGCCTTCTCCGCGACGATCTCGGCGTAGTACGCCACGTTCGACGGCGTGGGGACGCTCCCCATGCAGTCGATCAAGTACGACGCGCCACCCAACTGGTACAGGCGATCTCCCAGGTGCGCAGCTAACGAGATCGCATCGACCGGACGTCCTGCGTCGCGCATCCTCAGCATCTCGCGGAAGAGCTCCGCGTGGGCCGGGCGGTAGAAGTCCTCCGGAGACACGAGCTCGGCCGCCTCGTCCAGCACAGCTGCGTGATGGAGCACTGCGCCGATCACCGCTCGTTCAGCGCCCAGATCAGCAGGTGGCAGCCGCTCCGGCGGAGGCGCATCCGCGAACCCAGCCGTCACCTGCCCGGCCCTGTTCGCCGTCGACGCAAGTGCTCACGCCACACCCTGCGCACCGCTTCCCCTAGCCGCCGGCTCGTCCGCACCCCGAGCCCTGTCGACCTCTCCGACGGCCTTGAGCAAGTCAGCCCGCCGGACACGATATGTCCGCCCCAGCCGCAGGACCGGCACCGGGAAGGTCCCCGCCCTCACCATCTCGTGCGTCTTCGTCCGGCCCAGCCCGAAGGCCCGACCAGCCGTCACCACGTCCACCACAACGGGCAGTCCACGAAGCTCAGTGATCGACATGCCCCGCGCGTCCTGTGTCGCCATCTCACGATCCCCTGATCCGAGAGTTACAGCTGTGTCACTCGATCAAGGTGACGTCCTGTGTCAGCACTTGTCAAGCCCTAGAGCCTCCGCGCTACTCTGTGTCGCGATGACACGAGAAGTCGAGTGGGAGAAGGAGCTTGTCCGGTGCATCGCCGACGAAGTGCGGCGCTACCGCAACAAGCGGCGCATGAGCGCACAGCAACTTGCTGATCGCTGCCGCGACCTCGGCTACGACATCCCCAGGTCCGTCCTCGCCAATCTGGAGTCATACCGCCGCAAGTCGGTCTCCCTTGCCGAGCTCCTGGTCCTCGCCGAGGCGCTCGAGGTCCCACCCGTCCTGCTCATCAGCCGCTTCGGCCAGGTTGACAGCGTGGAGATTCTTCCCGACCGAAATGTCCATCCGTGGCATGTCGTCGAGTGGATCTCCGGAGACGAGCCCCTACCCGGGTCCGAGCCCGAAACCCGTTCATCCTTCGGCCTGATCGGCGCCTACAAGCTTTTCCTCGAACACCTTGAGAGCTTCAACCGCGCCGTCGGCCGTTGGCAGCACACCAAGAAGCGGACGATCAAGCGCCGCAAAGAAGAGACCGTCGAGCAACACGTCCGAGACCTCGCCAACACAGAACGCGAGGTCTACCTACGCCAGGACGCCGTCCACAATGCAGAATGGTTTCTGAACAGCCGCGCCCTGCAAGCCGGCGCCATCCCAAGCGCGCTGACCTCCTACTTGCCCGACAGCGTTGATCGTTACGACATCCTCGAGGAGCAGGCGCCGAACAGCGTCTATCGGTACCAGGATCCCGAGGAGCCCGAGTGAACAGAGGAGCGATCTCGAAACGGTGCACCTGCACCGAAGTCATCGGCGGGCGGCGACGTCAGCTCGGTGCTCGGTGCCCGAAGCTCAAGCGCGCGGACGGTAGTTGGAACCCGCGGCACGGGCGGTGGGGCTTCACACTTACCGTTCCCGGCCGAGGCGGGAAGCCTCACCAACTGCGTCATTGGAAGTGGGATACCCGCCAGGAGGCAGAAGCCGCTCTCGATGCCGCCAGGACGCGCTATCGCAACGGGGCAGGCCGAATCGGGCTCCAGCTAGGCACCTATCTTACTGAGTGGATCGCAGCGAGGACCGACCTAGCAGATACATCTCACCGAAGTTATGCCGGCCACATTCGGAACCATCTCGCACCGCGGCTTGGGCATATCAAGCTCGATGATCTACGAGTCGCGCACATAGCCGAGGCCTTTGCTGAGATCCTGGTGAGCGACTCGACTCGTCAACGCGTTCGCGCAACGTTGCGGGCAGCTCTCAATGACGCAATGCGCGAGGGCCTGATTCCCTCCAATCCGGCCGCCTTGGTTCGGCTTCCGAGCGGGAAACGCCCGAAGGCGCTCATCTGGACCGAGGAGCGCGTCTCTCGCTGGTCTGCTGCGTGCGCCGCGCTCGCCGCCTGCGACCTTGACGATCCTGACCGAGAACGACTCGAGGAAGCGTGCCAACCGCCCTCGCCGGTGATGGTCTGGACGCCAACACAGCTGGGCACCTTCCTCGACCACGCCCACCACGACCGCCTCTACGCCCTCTGGCACCTCGTCGCGCACCGCGGCCTCCGCCGTGGTGAGGCGTGCGGTGTCGCTTGGGAGGACGTGGACCTGTCGGCGGGCCTCATGGCGATCCGACGGCAGCTTGTCCAGAACGGGTGGGCCGTGATCGAGAGCAGACCGAAGTCGGAGGCCGGCAACAGGTTCATCGCCCTCGACGCCGGCACGGTGGCCGCGCTGCAGGCGCACAAGGAGCAGCAAGACCGAGAGCGGGCCGCCTGGGGCGAGGCCTATCAGGAAACCGGCCGCATCTTCACCAAGGAGAACGGCGAGGCGCTGCACCCGGCCTCGGTCACGGCGCGCTTCCATCAGCTCGCCGAGGAAATCGGCCTGCCGCCCGTGCGGCTACACGACCTCCGTCACGGCGCTGCCTCACTGATGCTTGCGGCGGGAGTGCCGATGAAGGTGGTCCAGGAGACCCTCGGGCACAGCTCGGTAACGCTCACCGCCGACACCTACACGTCGGTCTTCCACGACGTGGCAACGAGTGCGGCCGAGGCGGTCGCCGCGTTGATTCCACGGGCCCGAGCCGGATCCGCCACGCACAGACCACGCACACACTCGCCCGAAGGCGATCACCCTGGAGTACGCTCTCCCCAGGTAGAAGGGGGTGGGCCCCGTGAGGATCGAACTCACAACCCGCGGATTAAAAGTCCGCTGCTCTGCCGATTGAGCTAGAGGCCCCGGTCGAGGTGGGCGGTGCCCTCGTGCGACCGCGTCCGAGCCTACTGGACGCGCCGGCCCCGGCCGGGGGCGAAGTACGTCAGGCGCAGAGTGGCGAGGGACCGATCAGCGGGTGGTAGTCGACGACCACGCCGCCGGTCTCGAAGCGGGCCAGGTCCTCGGCGACCAGCGTCATCACGCCCGCGACGTGGCCCAGCGAGCCCCTGGCGTCGAACGGGTCGTGGCCGGCGTCCCAGGAGCGCGAGTCGAAGGTCGCGTAGCGGCCGCCGCAGTGCGCGTAGACGCTGAACTCGTACGACACCCCGAGGTCGGCCTCGTCGGTCCGGCCGGGCAGGACGGTTCGGAGGCCGGGCTGCTCGAACACCTGCGAGGGCACCGGGACCACCGTCCGGGAAGCCGCGGGTGCGGGGGCGCGGGGGAGGCCGTGCGGGCGGTCAGGACCGCCAGACCGAGGCCGACGGCCGCCAGGGGGAACGCCGTCACGGGCACATCACGCACCGTCGCCGACGAGCGGCGACGCGCACGTGGACAATGGGGTCCCGTGACACTGCTGGACACCCCCGAGAGCACCGCCCGCCCGGTGCTGCCCCCGCTGCGCATCGGCCGCCACGAGGTGGCGACGCCGGTCGTGCTGGCGCCGATGGCGGGCATCACGAACCCGGGGTTCCGGCGGTTGTGCCGCGAGCAGGGGGCGGGCTTCTACGTCTGCGAGATGATCACCTCGCGCGGGCTGGTGGAGAAGAACCCGCTGACCTTCCGGATGATCGCGTTCGACCCGGACGAGCAGCCGCGCTCCATGCAGCTCTACGGCGTGGACCCGGCGGCGATGGGCCAGGCCGTGCGGATGATCGTCGAGCGGGATCTCGCCGACCACGTCGACATGAACTTCGGCTGCCCGGTCCCGAAGGTGACGCGCCGGGGCGGCGGGGCCGCGCTGCCCTTCAAGCGGCGGCTGTTCGAGCGGATCGTGAAGGCGGCCGTCGACAACGCCGGCGACCGGCCCGTGACCGTCAAGATGCGGATCGGCATCGACGACGAGCACCACACCTACCTCGAGGCCGGCCGGATCGCGGCCGAGGCCGGGGTCGCGGCCGTCGCGCTGCACGCGCGGACCGCCGCCCAGCGCTACTCCGGGCACGCCGACTGGTCCGCGATCGCCCGACTGCGGGACCACCTGCCCGCCGGCCTGCCGGTGCTGGGCAACGGCGACATCTTCTCCGCCGACGACGCGCTGGCCATGGTCCGCGAGACCGGCTGCGACGGCGTGGTCGTCGGGCGCGGGTGCCTCGGCCGGCCGTGGCTGTTCGGCGACCTCGAGGCGGCCTTCGCCGGGCGCCCGCTGCCCACCCCGCCGAACCTGCGCCAGGTCGCGGCCACCCTGCGCCGGCACGCCGTGCTGCTGTGCGAGCACATGGGCGACCACAAGGGCATCCGGGACGTCCGCAAGCACATCGCCTGGTACCTCAAGGGTTTCGCGGTCGGCGGCGAGCTGCGGCGCAGCCTGGGCATGGTCGAGAGCATCGACCAGCTCGACGAGCTGCTCGCGCAGCTGGACCTCGACCAGGAGTTCCCGGCCGACGCCGACGGCCCGCGCGGGCGGCAGGGCTCGCCGGGCAGGGTCGTCCTGCCCGAGCACTGGCTCGACGACGCGGACGACCCCTCGGTGCCCTTCGGTGCGGAGCTGGAGCACTCCGGCGGGTGACGTCGGGACCGACGGCCCGTGGACGCCCGCTCGCTCGGTCGGGTGGAGTGGGACGCGAACGGGTAGGAACGTCCCGTCAGCCTCAAGAACCACACGCGTCACGACGACCATAGGGGCGTCAGGGGGTGATCGCGATGGACGCCAGGGCGACGGTGCACACGTTGGTGCACGACGTGCCGACGGCCGAGGACAGCCTCCCGGCGTCCCCGCGCAACCGCGCCGCCCTCCACACCGCGGCCGCCGAGCGTCTGGCCGCGGAGGGCGCCTGGGAGCAGGCCTACGGCCACCTGCACGCGGCGCTGCGGCTGCTGCACGGCGACGAGCCCCTGCCCGGCGCGCACGACGAGCTCGACCGCCTCCGCCGCGAGCACGCCGAGGCCCGCGAGCAGAGTCGGCGGGACAGCCTCACCTCCAGCTACAACCGCCGCTACCTCGACGAGCGGCTCGCCGCCCTGCTGGCCGACCTCGACGGCACGCCCTTCCGCACCACCGGGGTGTGCCTGGCGCTGGTCGACATCGACCACTTCAAGCTGGTCAACGACACCTACGGGCACCTCTTCGGCGACCGCGTCCTGCAACGGATGGTGACCGAGCTGCACGCCGCGCTGCCCGAGGCCGGCTTCTGCGCACGGTACGGCGGCGAGGAGTTCGCGCTCGTCCTCCCCGGCCGCGACCTGGCCCAGGCGGTGGAGATCAGCGAGCAGGCGCGGGACCGGATCGCCCGGCACGACTGGTCGGACCTGCACCCCGACCTGCGCATCACGGTGAGCATCGGGGTGGCGCACGCCGCGGGCCGGATCGCCGAGGTCGAACGCCTGATCGGCGAGGCGGACATGCTGCTGTACACGGCCAAGGAGGCGGGGCGCAACGCCGTCGCCTACCGCACCGCGCGTGGTGGGCGGGTGCGCCTCGCGGGCGCCGCCGGCGCGCGCCGGTCCATTCCGCAGCCGGCTCGCACGACCGGCTGACCCTCCGCCGGTCGGAGCATTGCCGCTCCGTAAACTCGACGGCGGGGCGGACACGACCGGTGACGGTCTCTCCGCCCTTCCCGCTGTCGGTGGGCCGGAGGTGACGTGCAGGACGAGGACGACCGGCGGTCGCGGGGTTCCCGCGCGGGCCGGCGCGCCCGGGGGGACGGGCCTCCCCCGGCCGACGACGTCCTCGCCCGGCTCGGCATCCGCGCCCCCGCGCAACCCGAGCCCGGCCCGCGGGTGGAGCAGGGCGACGAGCGCCGGGCCCCCACAGGGCCCGGCGGCTACGACTCCCCCTCCACGAACGGCCGCGCACCGACCCGCGGCGACGCCGCCGCGAACCGGGCACCGTCCCGGCCCCAGAACCCCGGAGCCGGCGGACCGGGAGCGCCGTCCGCCCGGAACCGCGGCGACCGGCGCCCGGGCGGCCCGAACCCGCTCGGGCCCGGCGAGGCGCACGGTGGCCCCGCCCGCCGAGCCGAGGGGTACGAGGTCGCGCCGACCACCGCGATCCCCACGAACGGCGTCGGCCGGCCGGCCCCGCCACCGATCCGCCCGTCCGATCCCTCGACGGGCACAGTCGGCTTCCCGGCCGGCGCTCCGGCGACCTGGATGCCGACCGGTGCCGGACCGGCCGGCGGGCACGGCGGACCTCGACCGGGCTCGGCACCGCCGCCGGGACCGACAGCTCCTGCCCGGCGCCCTCCCGCACAGGGGCCGACGTCGAACGAGCCCGGCACCGCGCAACCGCCGCGCCACGACACCGCCCCCCGCGTCCGGGGTACGGGCTCCGACGGCCTCGCCGGAGCCTCCGCTCCCTCTTCGTACGAACGATCGGGCGGGCACAGCGGGCCGTCGGGTCCCCCGCCGCGCGAGGCCCGGCCGAACGGCCGGCCCGCCGACCCGCCGCGCCGGGCCGGCTCCTCGCGGGACGAGCCGTCGACCGCCTCCCCCACAACCCGTCTCCGCGCGCGGCCGGGCTCGCCGGACACCCCGAACCGCCCCCCGCGCGCGCCCCGCGGCGACGACACCGCGCTCGTCCCGCCCGTCGAGGACGGGGGGTCCGGACACGACGCCGGGGACGACGCCCTCGCCGACCGCACGCGCGCGATCGACGCGAGCCTCACCCGGCTGACCGCCGCGCACGCCGGCGTCGACCTCGGCCGCGACGAGGGCGACGCTGAGGACCCCGACCTCGACGAGGCGGACGACCTCGACGAGGCCGCGGACGACGAGCCCTCCACCCGCCGCGCCGCCCTTCGGGCCGCCGCGACCACCGGGGCCGCCGCGCCGCCGCCACCCACCCGCCTCACGGTGGCCGGGCGGATCACCGCGGCCGCGCTCGCGGTCCTGACCTTCCTCGGCGTCGCGCTGAGCTGGGGCGCCACCCGCTGGATGGACTCCACCATCCGCACGGTCGCGGCGCTCGACCCCGAGTCCGGGGTGATCGACGCCGCCGGCCAGGCCGGGGACGACAACGTACTGGTCCTCGGCACCGCCTCCGGCAGCTCGGGCACCCCCGCAGGCCCGGGCGAGCGCACGGACACGCTGATGCTGGCGCACGTCGCGGCCGGCGGGAACCGGGTCGTCGGGGTCTCCTTCCCGATGGACCTGGAGATCAACCGCCCGCCCTGCCCGCGCTGGGACGCCGCGGCCGCGAACTACGTCGACGAGACCGTCCCCGCGGAGACGCGCACCGCGCTGTCCTCGGCCTACGCCGTGGGCGGCCCGCGGTGCCTCGTGCGCACCGTGCAGCAGCTGACCGGGATGTCCGTCACCCGCTTCGTCGCGCTGGACCTGCCCGGCATCGCCGGCATGGTCGACGCGATCGGCGGCGTCGACGTCTGCGTCGAGCAGCCCGTCGACGACCGCACGTTGGGCGCGGTCGTGCCGCGGGCCGGCACCTCCCGGCTCGACGGCGCGCAGGCCGTCCGGTTCGCCGAGGCGGCCGCGGTGGCGTCCGATCCCTCCCCGGCCCTGGGCCAGCTGCAGCGCCAGCAGCGGCTGCTCGCCGCGACCTTCCGGGACGCGCTGTCCGTCCCGACCCTGCTCTCCCCCACCACGACCCGGGACTTCGCCGCCGCGCTGGGCCGCAGCATGCTGGCCGACGAGGTCGGCGTGCACGAGATGGTCAGGCTGACCTCGGCGCTCGCCCGGCCGAGCGCCGACGGTGTGACCTTCCTGCCGCTGCCCGTGTCACCCGTGCCGAACACGCGCGGCAACGTCGAGCTGCGCGACACCGAGTCCTCCCGGCTCTTCTCCGCGCTGCGCAAGGGCCAGCCGCTGCCCACCACCACGACCCCGGTGGCCTCCGCGGCGGGCCCGAAGCCCGGCGACGTCACGGTCGGCGTGGTCAACGCCGCCGACCGGGACGGGCTCGGCCGGCAGGTGGGCGACTCGCTGCGCGCGCTCGGGTTCGGCGTGGGCGAGGTCGGCAACGCCGCACAGCCCTCGGCGGAGACGGTGCTGCGGTTCTCCCCCGACCGGGCGGCCGCCGCGGAGCTGCTCGGCGAGGTCGTCCCCGGCGCCCGGCTCGTCCAGGACCCGGGCAGCACCGGCACCCTGCAGCTCGTGCTCGGCAGCGCGTTCGACGGCACCATCCGGGCCCCGGTCACGGAGGCCGCGGCCCCCGCCGCGCAGGCCGCCCCGACCGCGTCCTGCGGCTGAGCGCGGCCCCGAGCGTTCATCGCCGGTTCACGTCCTGCTGCTGTGCGCCGGATCGCACCCCTTTACCCTCGGACCATGCGCGACGCCTACACCGAACAGCTCGACGAGCTCGCCGAGGCCCTCGCGGGGATGTGCGAGGACGTCGCGCAGGCGATGGAGAAGGCGACCCGTGCACTCCTCGACGCGGACCTGCGGCTCGCCGAGCAGGTGATCGACGAGGACATCCGGATCGACGAGATCCGGCACTCCGCCGAGGAGAAGGCGTTCGCCCTGCTGGTCCTGCAGGCCCCCGTCGCCACGGACCTGCGGATCGTCGTCTCGGCCATCCACGGCGCCGGGGACATCGAGCGGATGGGCGACCTGGCGTTGCACGTGGCGCAGGCCGCCCGGCGGCGGCACCCGCAGCCGGTGCTGCCGAGCGAGATCGCCCCGTACTTCGCCGAGATGGGCCGCGTCGGCGTCGCGCTGGCCAGCAAAGCCGGCGCGGTCATCCGCAGCCGTGACCTGGCGGCGGCCGCCGAGCTCGAGTCGGACGACGACGCGATGGACGACCTGCACAAGCACATGTTCACGGTGCTGATGGACCGCAACTGGAACCACGGCGTCGAGGCGGCGGTCGACGTCACGCTGCTCGCCCGGTTCTACGAGCGCTACGCCGACCACGCGGTCGCCGTCGCGCGCCGGATCGTCTACGTCGTCACCGGGCAGATGCCGGGGCCGCTCGCCGTCTGATCGTCGCCCCGCGTTTGAGGCTCCGCGTGATCGGCTACACAGGTGCATGTCGGACCACGTGTACCGCATCACCGAGATCGTCGGCACCTCCCCCGAGAGCGTCGAAGCCGCCATTCGCAACGGCGTGAGCCGTGCCCACGAGACCCTCCGCGGACTGGACTGGTTCGAGGTCACGGAGATCCGCGGGAACCTGCAGGACGGGGCCGTGGACTACTTCCAGGTCGGACTGAAGGTGGGTTTCCGCCTCGACGCATAGGACCGTCAGGCGTTCACCGACCGTTCACCCGCAGCCCGCCGTGTCCGTCCCTGCAGGCTTCCTAGGCTGGCCCGGTGGCACGGCAGACCCTGGACGGCAACACCGCGCAGCTGCAGACGCTGCTCGGGGAGATGGGCGACGCCGTCGTGGTCGCCTTCCGGGCGGCCTGCGCCGCGCTGCTCGACCGGCACCCGCGCCTGGCCGAGCGGGTGATCGAGGGCGACCCGGCGATCGACGACCTGCGTGCGCGCGTCGAGCGGCTCGCCACCGAGACGATCACGATCTTCGCGCCGGTGGGACCGGACATGCGGGTCGTCGTGGCCGCCATCCAGTCCGCGCACGAGCTGGAGCGGGTGGGCGACCTGGCGAAGCACATCGCCGAGGCCGCGCACCGGCGCGACCCGGACCCCTGCGTGCCCGAGGTCGCCCGGGACCTCCTGGTGGAGCTCAGCGGTCAGGTCGCCGCCATGCTGGCCAAGTCCGTGACGGTGCTGCGCACCCGCAACGTCATCCTCGCGCTCGAGCTCGAGTCCGACGACGACCGGGTGGACGCGCTGCACCGCGACCTGTTCACCCTGATGTTCGGGGAGCGCTGGACCTGCGGCATCCCCGCGGCCGTGGACCTGACCCTGCTCGCCCGCTTCTACGAGCGCATCGCCGACCACGCCGTGTCCCTGGCCGAGCGCACCGTCTACATGGTGACCGGCCGGCACCCCGAGGCGCTGCAGCTGTAGCGGAACCCCGAGAACGTCGGACGCCGGCGGTGCCGCGCACCACCGGCGTCCGTTTCGCAGGTCCCGGGTCCGGTCAGCCGAACCGGCCGGAGACGTAGTCCTCGGTCGCCTTCTGCTTCGGCTGCGAGAAGATGGTCTTGGTCTCGTCCATCTCGACGAGGTGGCCCGGCTTGCCGGTGCCCTCGATGTTGAAGAAGCCCGTGAAGTCGCTGACCCGCGCCGCCTGCTGCATGTTGTGGGTCACGATGACGATCGTGTAGTCCGTCTTCAGCTCGTTGATCAGGTCCTCGATCGCGAGCGTGGAGATCGGGTCGAGCGCCGAGCAGGGCTCGTCCATGAGCAGCACGTCGGGCTGCACCGCGATCGCGCGGGCGATGCAGAGCCGCTGCTGCTGGCCGCCGGAGAGACCGGAGCCGGGCTTGTCGAGGCGGTCCTTCACCTCGTTCCACAGGTTGGCGCCCCGCAGGGAGCGCTCGACGAGCTCGTCGGTGGCCTTCTTACCCGCCCGCTTGTTGTTCAGCCGCTGCCCGGCGATGACGTTCTCGTAGATCGACATCGTCGGGAACGGGTTCGGACGCTGGAAGACCATGCCGATCTGCCGTCGCACGCCCACCGGGTCGACGCCGCTGCCGTAGAGGTCGCGGCCGTCGAGCTCGAGACGGCCCTCCACGCGGGCCCCCGGAATGACCTCGTGCATGCGGTTGATCGAGCGCAGGAAGGTCGACTTGCCGCAGCCCGACGGTCCGATCAGGGCCGTGACGGTCTTCGGCTTGATCTCCATGTCCACGCCCTCGACGGCGAGGAAGGAGCCGTAGTAGATGTTCAGGTTCTTGGCGGTGACGGCTTTGCTCACGACGATTCCTCGCCTTTATCGGGTCTTGGGGGCGAACAGCTTGGCGACGAGGCGCGCCAGCAGGTTGAGGACCAGCACGATGACGATCAGCACCAGGGCCGAGGTCCATGCGCGGTCGACGAAGGGCTCGCGCGGGACGCCCGGGGCCGCGTAGGAGTTGTACGCGAACACCGGCAGCGTGGTCATGCGGCCGCTGAACGGGTTGAGGTTCACGCCCGTGGTGAGGCCGGCGATGATCAGCAGCGGGGCGGTCTCACCGATGACCCGGGCGATCGCGAGGGTGACGCCCGACGCGATGCCGGCGATCGACGTCGGGATGACGACCTTGACGATCGTGCGCCATTTCGGGGTCCCGAGCGCGTACGCGGCCTCCCGCAGCTCGTTCGGGACGATCTTGAGCATCTCCTCGGTCGAGCGCACGACCACCGGGATCATCAGGATCGACAGGGCCACCGCACCGCCGAAGCCGAAGCGGATGCCCGGGCCGGCGAACAGTGCGAAGAAGGCGAAGGCGAAGAGGCCGGCGACGATCGACGGGATGCCGGTCATGACGTCGACGAAGAACGTGATGGCCCGCGCGAGCCGGCCCTTGCCGTACTCGACCAGGTAGACCGCGGTGAGGATGCCGACCGGGATGGACATCAGGGCCGCGAGCGCGGTGATGATCAGCGTGCCCGTGATGGCGTGGTAGCCACCGCCGCCGGCACCGACGACGCCGCGCATCGAGTTGGTGAAGAAGGCGGCGTCGAAGCGGGCGAGGCCGTTCTCGATGACCGTGACGACCACCGAGATCAGCGGGACGAGGGCGATCAGGAAGGCCACGCTCACGACGATCGTCACGACACGGTCCGTGGCCTTGCGGCCGCCCTCCACGAACCGCGAGACGGCGTAGGTGGCCACGGCGTGGAGGAGCGCGCCCAGGACCAGGGTGAGGCCGACGCCGAAGGTGCCGGTGGCGGCGAGGAGCGCGCCGACCACGACGAGCGAGGCGACGAGGATCCCCCACGGCGCCCAGCGCGGCAGCTCCCCGCGCACGAGCGGCACAGGGGCGACGGCCTGCTCGGCCAGCTCGCCGTCGCTCCGGGCGCGGTCGGTGTCGGTGCGGGTGTCGCTGGTCATCAGTTCGCCCCCGAGAACTCGCGCCGCCGGTTGACGATCCAGCGCGCGATGGAGTTGACGAGCAGGGTGATCACGAAGAGCACGAGCCCCGAGGCGATGAGCGTGTTCACCGCGACCCCCGTGGAGTCGGGGAACTGGAGGGCGATGTTCGCCGCGATCGACGACGGGTTGCTCGAGCTGATCAGGTTGAAGGTGACGATGCCCGAGCCGGACAGGATGATCGCGACCGCCATCGTCTCGCCGAGCGCGCGGCCGAGGCCGAGCATGGCGCCGGAGATGATGCCGGAGCGGCCGAAGGGCAGCACCGCCATCCTGATCATCTCCCACCGGGTGGCGCCCAGCGCGAGGGCGGCCTCCTCGTGCAGCTTCGGCGTCTGGAGGAAGACCTCCCGGGAGACCGCGGTGATGATCGGCAGGATCATCACCGCCAGCGTGACGCCGACGACGAGCATCGTGCGCCCGGTCGCCGACACCGGACCGGCGAACAGCGGGATCCAGCCGAGGTAGTCCTGCAGCCAGGTCATGAAGGGCAGCGAGGCCGGCGCGAGGACCGCGACCCCCCACAGGCCGTAGACGATGCTGGGCACCGCGGCGAGCAGGTCGACCACGTAGCCGAGGCCCTGGGCCAGCCGACGCGGTGCGTAGTGCGTGATGAACAGCGCGACGCACACCGCGAGCGGGGTCGCGATCAGCAGCGCGATCACCGCGGAGAGCAGCGTGCCGAAGACGAGCGGACCGATGTAGGCGGCCAGGCTGCGACCGCCGGGCAGCTCCTCGGGCGAGGCGGTGATCGCCGGGATCGCCTGGAGGACCAGGAACGCCGCCACGCCGGCGAGCACGATCAGGATCAGGACGCCGGCACCCGTGGCGGACCCGGCGAAGATCCTGTCGCCGAGCTGACGGACCGCTTTCGGGGACGGGGTCGCCGTCGTCGGGGTCGTGGTTGGGGCGCTCACGGCGTCCTCTCTGCGAACGGGGTGGCTGGCACCGGGCGGGGCCGGGCGGTCGGTCGGTCGGACCGTCCGGCCCCGCCGGCGTCAGGTGAGCATCAGGCGATCGCGCCGACCGCCGCCGAGATCTGCTGGCGGACCGCGTCGGTCAGCGGGGCCGAGCCGGCCGCCTGCTGCGCCGCCTGCTGGCCCTCCGGGCTGATCACGTAGCCGAGGTAGGCCTTGACCAGCGCGGACTTCTGGGCGTCCGGGTACTTGCTGCAGGCGATCGCGTACGACACGAGCGAGATCGGGTACGAGGCCGGGTCGGCCACGGTGCGGTTGAGCTTGTAGGCGAAGGCGTACTGGCCGCCGTCCGACACGCGCTCGGACGACTCGAGCAGCTTGGCCGCCCCGTCCGCGGTCGGGCCCACGTACTGGTCGCCGACCTTGATCTTCGCCTGGCCGAGGCCTTGAGCCTGGCTCTCGTCGGCGTAGCCGATCGTGCCCTGGCCGGCCTTGACCGCACCGACCACGCCGGAGGTGCCCTGCGCGGCCTCGCCTCCCTGGACCGGCCAGCTGTCGCTGACGTCGTAGGGCCAGTCGGCGCCGGCCGCGGCCTTCAGGTAGTCGGTGAAGTTCTGGGTGGTGCCGGACTTGTCCGAGCGGTTCACCGGCGCGATCGCGGTCGCCGGCAGGGTCACGCCCGGGTTGTCCGCGGCGACGGCCGGGTCGTTCCAGGTGGTGATCTTCTTGTCGAAGATCTTCGCCAGCGTCGACGGCGAGAGCTGCAGGTCGTCGACGCCCGGCAGGTTGTAGACGACGGCGATCGGCGAGACGTACACGGGCAGCTCGACGACGTCCCCGCCGCAGCGCTGCTGCGCCTTGGCCAGCTCGTCGCCCTTGATGTAGGCGTCGCTGCCCGCCCAGTCCACGCCGCCGGCGACGAACTGGGTGCGCCCGGCACCGGAGCCGCTCGGGTCGTAGTTGACGGTGGCGTCGGGGTTGCTGCCGGTGAAGCCCGCGACCCAGGCCTGGGTGGCGGCCTGCTGGGTGCTGGCGCCGGCGCCGGAGATCGTGCCCGACACGTTGGCCGACGGCGCAGCGGACGCGCCGCCGGAGGACGAGCCCTCGTTGGCGGCACCGCAGCCCGCGAGCACGATGGCTCCGCCGGCCACCAGACCGACCGCGGCGATCCGGCCGCGCTTCGGGCGCATGGTCTTCACTGCTGGTTTCCTCCGTGGATCGGGCAGCCGGTCGGAACCGGCCGCACACGCGGCCCACACCGAGCCGCTCGGCGAGGAACGCTAAGTGCGCCCGGTGGACGCTCGACCCACTACGGATGAACGACGGATGAACACGTAACCCGAACGGCGCGGGCTTCATCCCCTGCCCGACAGGACGTGACCGGCCCGTGACCTGCAGCGTGACGCGCCACACGGACCGGTGACCGCGGGCTCGCGCCGCCTCACGAGGAGTACATGACGTCCGAGGTGTGGACGGCGAAGCCGAGCTTCTCGTAGACGCGCACGGCGGGCGCGTTGTCCGCCTCGACGTAGAGCAGCACGGTGTCGAGACCGCGGCCGGCGAGGTGGTGCAGCCCGGCCAGGGTGAGCAGCCGGCCCAGCCCGCGGCCGTGCGCCGCCGGGTCGACGCCGAGCACGTAGACCTCGCCCATCGAGGGCTCGGTCGCCGTCGGCGGGTGCACCTTCGTCCAGTGGTAGCCGAGCAGCCTGCCGGCCGGGTCGTCCGCGTCGACCGCCAGCAGGAAGCCCTCGGGATCGAACCAGTCCTCGGCCTCGCGCTCGCGGACCTGCTCGACCGCCCAGCCGCCCTGCTCGGGGTGCCAGTCGAAGGCGGCGTTGTTCACGCGCAGGAACTCGGCCTCGTCCTCGCCCACGACGAAGGGCCGGATGGTGACGCCCTCGGGCACGGTCAGTGCCGGCAGCGCGCCGGCCTCGGGGGTGCGGCGCATCTGCCACAGCACCCGGGCGCGGGTGAGGCCGCGGGACGCGGCGAGGGCGGCGGCGGCCGGGAGGTCGCCGTGGGCCCAGACGTCGAGCTTCGGGGCGCGGGCGGTCAGCTCGGCCAGCAGGGCGGTGCCGAGACCGCGGCGGCGGTGGTCGGGGTGGACGGCCAGCTCCGCGGAGGTGCCGTCGAGCTGCGCGTACCCGGCGACGGTCCCCGCGGCCTCGGTCAGCAGGTGCGCGACGCCCTCACGAGCACCGCCGCGGAGGTTGAGGAGGAACTGCTCGGAGAGGGGCTCCCGCCCGTCGGCCCGCTCGGCGGCCTCGGCCAGGGCACGGACGCCGGCCGTGGTGGCGGGGTCGATCTCGGACAGGACCCGGACGGCGCTCACCGGGACGACCCTACCCGCGGGCCGTCCCGGTGCGCCGTGCTCCTCGGATCGGGGGCGGGCCCGTCAGCGCATCGGGTGCAGACCCCGCAGGGCTGCTCGGTCGCCGTCGTCGTCCGTGTCGGTGTCGCTCTCCTCCGGCAGGCCGCCGGCCGGCACGCCCAGCCCCGCGCGCCCGGGTCGGACGAACTTGTAGCCGACGTTGCGCACGGTGCCGATCATCTGCTCGTGCTCGGGGCCGAGCTTCGCCCGCAGCCGCCGGACGTGCACGTCGACCGTGCGGGTGCCGCCGAAGAAGTCGTAGCCCCAGACCTCCTGCAGCAGCTGGGCGCGGGTGAACACCCGGCCCGCGTGCTGCGCGAGGTACTTGAGCAGCTCGAACTCCTTGTACGTCAGCTCCAGCAGGCGCCCGCGCAGCCGCGCCGCGTAGGTCGCCTCGTCGATCACCAGCTCGCCCAGGACCAGGGCGCCGCCCGCGCTCGCGGAGTCCGCGCCGGGGCGGGACTTGAGCAGCCGCAGCCGCGCGTCGACCTCCGCGGGGCCCGCGGACGGCAGCAGGATCTCGTCGACCACCCACTCACCGGAGACGGCCACGAGTCCGCCTTCGTTGAGCACGGCGATGACGGGGACGTCCGTGCCGGTGCTGCCGAGCAGCCGGCAGAGGCTCCGGGCCGCGACCAGGTCGGACCGTGCGTCGACGAGGACGGCGTCGTGCGGGCCGGCGTCGAGCAGCGCGGCCACCTCGGGCGCGGCGGTCCGCACGCCGTGCGGGAGCAGGGTCAGCGCGGGGAGCACCGATCCGGGATCGGTGTCCGCTGTCAGCAGTAGCAGTTCCACCGCTGCCTCCTCTCCACCGGAGGATCCACGGCGGGCGCCACGCCCGGCGTCCGTCGTTCTGGTCACGGTGGGCGACGCCGACCTACCGTTCCGCACCGCGCGACCCGGCGGGTCCGTCACGCGGATCGGTCAAGACTAGCCGCCCGGTCGCCGCGGGCACGAGGTCCCGCGAGCCAGCTCACCCCGATCGACGAGCCCGTGCGCTGCGCAAACGCCGCCGGGTGACCGGCCCGGTCACCCGGAGCCCGATACTGTTTCCCGCGCGTTACGTACCTGTCAGAGCACGGTTACCGGTCGTCGGATACGGGCCCGGCGAACGGGCCGGCGACCGGGGTCCCTATGTTGGCTCGCGCGCGTCGTGCGAGCCGGAGGTCGAGAGTGAAACGCCTGATCGTCGCGGTGCTGGTGCTCGCCGGGGTACTGGTCGCCGCCGACTACGCCGCTGCCGCGGCGGCGGAGTCGGTCGTGTCCCGCCAGCTGCGGGAGCGCCTCGGCCTGGCCGACGACCCCTCGGTGCGGATCAACGGCTTCCCCTTCCTCACCCAGGCCGTCGGCGGCGAGTACCGCTCGGTCGAGGTCCGGGCGGACCGCCTCGAGGTCGGCGACCTGCACAACGTCCAGCTGCGCGCGGAGCTGCGGGATGTCGAGGCCCCGCTCTCCGGCCTGCTCGGCTCCGGCACGCCCGGTCTGCGCGTGACGGACGCCGAGGGCGCGGTCCGCGTCGGCGCCGACGACCTGCACCGCATGCTCCCCGGCGTCGAACGGTTCAGCGTCGGCAACGTCGACGCCAACGCCATCGCCGACGTCGTGGACGAGGGGGGCGACCCCACGATGCGCCAGCTCGACCCGGAGTCCGTGGCGCGGCTCGCCGGCACCGTGACGATCGCCGGCAAGGAGTACCAGCCGGTCGTGCTCGCCGAGCTGCAGGTGGCCGACGGGGTCATGCGGGTCGTGCCGCGCGACGTCCGCGGCAGCGACGGGGACCCGCTGCCCGAGCCCGTCACCCAGCTCGTGCGGCAGGCCTTCGCCCTGCGCATCGACCCGGGCGGGCTGCCCTTCGGCGTGGTGCCCACGAAGCTCCAGGCGCGCGACGGGACGTTGGAGATCTCCGGCGAGGCCCACGACGTCGTCGTCGGGTCGCTGCCCGGATCGGGTGTCGCGGGCTGAGCCGGGAACAGCGCCGCGACCGGCCGGGTTGGCCCAGGACGTGAGCGGCACCGGACTCGTGGTCCTGATCGGCGCGCTGGTCGTGGCGACCGCGCTGGGGCTGGTGCTGCGGGCCCGCAACGGCCGCGTGCGGACCCTGCCCGGCACCGGCTCCCCGGACGGCTGGGCGCTCACCGGGTCCGCACCCGGGGACGGCGAGCGGGTGCTCCTGCTGCAGCTCTCGTCGCCGGTCTGCATCCCCTGCCGGCAGACGGCGGGTGTGCTCGGCGAGCTGGCGGCGGGCGAACCCGGCCTGCGCCACGTCGAGATCGACGTCGCCGAGCGGCCCGAGGTCGCCCGGGCGCTGTCGGTGATGCGCACGCCCACCACGATCGGCTTCGACCGCACGGGCCGGGAGCTGCTGCGGGTGTCCGGCGTGCCCCGCCGGGCCGAGCTGGTGGCCGCCCTCGCCCCCGAGCTGCGGGGACGTCCGGCGTGACGGGCGTCCATCTTCCGGGACGCCGCTCCCCCCGACCGGACCTTTCGGTTACCCTCGCTGCCGTGAACTGGCCGCTGACCCGACGCCGCGCAGTCGACCTGTGCCGCGTCGCCGGCTGCCTGTGTCGGGCCTCCTGATCCTCGACCGCACCCGTCGAACCACCTCAGGAGTTCCCCCATGTCCGCACCGGACGGGTCCGGCGCGCCCACGCGCTCGGCCGACCCGCCCCTGGACCCGCGCGGCGTGCGGTTCGCCGCCGGACTGACCTGCGTCGTCCTGGCGCTGGTCCTGCTCGGCGGCAGCGGCTGGCTCGCCGCCGCACAGGCGCTGGTGTTCGCGCTCGGCGCGTTCGCCGGCATGCGGTTCGCGCCCTACGGGGTGCTGTACCGGAGGGCGGTGGCCCCTCGCCTGGGCCCGCCCGCCGAGCGCGAGGAGGCGGCGCCGGTCCGCTTCTCGCAGACCGTCGGCTTCGTCTGCACCGCGGTCGGCGCGCTCGGCTACCTCACCGGGCTGACCGTGCTCGGGCTCGTCGCCACGGCGATCGCGCTGGTGGCGGCGTTCCTCAACGCGGCCTTCGGCTTCTGCCTGGGCTGCGAGCTGTACGGCCTGCTCGCCCGGGCGCGCACCGCACGCGCCTGATCCCGAACGTTCACCACCGATACCGACACACAGGAGTGACATCAGCATGAGCCGCGAGGACGTCCTGGTCGACGCCGACTGGGCGGAGAAGAACCTGGGCACCGAGGGCGTCGTGTTCCTCGAGGTCGACGAGGACACCACCGCCTACGACGGCGGCCACCTCCCGGGTGCCGTCAAGATCAACTGGACCACCGAGCTGCAGGACCCGGTCCGCCGCGACATCGTCTCGCAGGAGCAGTTCGCCGAGCTGCTGTCGAGCAAGGGCGTCTCGAACGACGACCTGGTGATCCTCTACGGCGGCAACAACAACTGGTTCGCCGCCTACGCGTACTGGGAGTTCAAGCTCTACGGGCACGAGAACGTCAAGCTGCTCGACGGCGGCCGCAAGAAGTGGGAGCTCGACGGGCGCACCCTGACCACGGACATCCCCGAGCGCCCCGCCACCACCTACACCGCCAAGCCGGCCGACAGCTCGATCCGCGCCCTGCGCGACGAGGTCGTCGAGGCGATCGGGACCAAGAACCTGGTCGACGTCCGCTCGCCCGACGAGTTCTCCGGCAAGATCCTCGCGCCGGCGCACCTGCCGCAGGAGCAGTCGCAGCGGCCGGGGCACATCCCGTCGGCCATCAACATCCCGTGGTCGAAGGCGGCCAACGAGGACGGCACCTTCAAGTCGGACGAGGAGCTCACCACCCTCTACGGCGAGGCGGGCTTCGACGCCGGCAAGGCGACCATCGCCTACTGCCGCATCGGCGAGCGCTCCAGTCACACCTGGTTCGTGCTGCGCGAGCTGCTGGGGCACTCGGACGTGAAGAACTACGACGGCAGCTGGACCGAGTACGGCTCGCTCATCGGCGTGCCGATCGAGCTGGGGAGCAAGTGACACATGTGTGGAGCACCTGACCAGGCGGCGCTGCTGCCCGCCGGTACGGACCTGACCAAGGAGACCGTCCTGGCCGGTCGCGTCGTGTCCGGCGGCCAGCCGGTCGGCGGCGCGTTCGTGCGGCTGCTCGACGGCACCGGCGAGTTCACGGCCGAGGTCGTGTCGTCGGCGTCGGGCGACTTCCGCTTCTTCGCGGCGCCGGGCACCTGGACCGTCCGGGCGCTGTCCCGCAGCGGCAACGGCGAGGCCACGCTCTCGCCGGAGGCGCCGGGCCTGCACCGCACGGAGATCGCCGTCGCCTGACGGACGAGTACGCCCGCACCGCCCCGGTCGCCCTCGAGGTGGCCGGGGCGGTGTGCTGTCCGGCCCTCCGCGGGTCGCGGTCAGACCGTCGGGGCTGCAGGGGCGAGGCGTGCCGCCGTCACGTGCGCGACGACGACCGCGACGATCACCAGCGGCATCACCGCGATTCCGTCGCTGCCGAGCAGCAGCGTCGCCAGCAGCACCGAGGTGAGCGGCAGCCGCAGCATCACCACGGCCATCGCGCCGATACCGATCGCCACCCCGGCCACGAGCGGCAGCCCGGGCAGGTGCGAGAGCAGCAGACCGCCCGCGCCCCCGATGAAGAGCGCGGGGAAGATCGGGCCGCCGCGGAAGCTCGCCAGACACAACGCGTAACCCAACGCCTTGGCGACGAGTACGACGGCCAACGCGGTGGGCGCCCACCCGGCCTGGCCGGCCAACAGCCGTCCCAGACCGTCCTGCCCCGAGAACAGCACGAACGACACGTCGTGCCCGCCCAGCACCGCCGCCAGCACCGCCAGCCCGGCCACGACCACGCCGATCACCGGGCCGGCCACCACGATCCGCGGCTCGACGTGCTGCCGCACCACGGCCGTCAGCCGGTGGATCGCGGTGCCCACCAGCGCGGCGAGCAGGCCCGCCAGCACCGCCCACCCGAACTGGACGACGTCGGTCCGGCCGAAGGGCGGAAGACCGGGGAGGGTCAGCGAGGCCGTCCCGAGACCGGTGAGCGAGTCCAGCCCGAGGAAGATCAGCGAGCCGACGCCGGCCGCGAGCAGGCCGGGCAGCAGGATCACACCCAGCGCCGCGCCCGCGGCCAGCGACGCCTCCATCAGCAGGAACGCGCCGAGGATCGGCGAACCCAGCAGGGCGCTGATCGCCGCGAAGCTCCCGGTCGCGGCGAGCACCGCGGCCGTGCGGCCGTCGGCGCCGCGGCGGGCCGCGTACAGGGCCAGCACGCCGAGGCCGCCGCCCAGGGCGATCAGGGGCGCCTCCGGCCCCAGCACCACCCCGAGACCCAGCCCGATCAGCGCGGCGAGCAGGATCCCCGGCAGCTCACGCGGGATCGGCGTCGTACCGGTGTGGAAGCCGTCCGCGGGCGAGTGGCCGCCGTGCCCCGGCAGGTGACGGATGACGAGCCCGACGCCCAGACCCGCGACGGCGAGGACCGGGAACGGCCACCACACGGGCGCCGCGGCGAAGCCCAGGGCACGCGGCAGGTCGGTGTAGACCCAGCCCTGGAGCCCGGCGACCAGCTGCAGGAAGAAGTACGCGGCCGCCGAGATCGGCGCGCCGACGACCGCCGCGAGGAGGAGCAGCCGGGTGTAGCCGGACGAGCGGAGGACGGCCTCGGGTGAGGGGGTTGCCGCCGTCGCCCTGCCCGTTCCCGGGGTGCCCGTTGCCGCGGTCGCGCCCGTTCCCGGGGTGCCCGTTCCCGCGGTCGCGCCCGTTCCCGCGGTCCCGCCCGTCCTCGCGACCTCGTCCGCCTGGGCCATCACCGCTCTCCCGTCGTCGCGCCGGTCGTCCACCCTCGCGTCCGGGCGCCCGGGCGGCACCGCCCGGAGCGGGTGACTCAGCCGCCCCTGCCGCCCGACGACGCGTCGGCCCGGTCACGGGGCCTGGTCCGTACGGAGCCACGCCGCCCTCACCCGGGTCGGGCGAACGGGGGCTCGGCGGGACTATGCTCGCCCGCCGTGCACTGGTTCTTCACCGTGCTGCTGATCGCGGCGAGCGCCGGCACGGTCGCCTTCACCGGCTTCCTGCTGCGGCGCCTCTTCACGACCGCGCCCGACGCCGCCGCCGCGCTCGCGGCCCGGCCGACCGAGGAAGTCCCGGAGGAGCCCTCCGCATGACCCAGCCCGACGGCAACGACGTCCCCACCACGATCACCGGCCCCGTCAACGCCGCGCCGGACTCGCCGCAGCGCAACCGGCCGCAGTGGGAGGACCTGCCGGTCCCGGACGACACCGCCAACCTCCGGCAGGGCCCCGACCTGCACGAGCAGTGCCTCGGCCTGCTCCCGCTGATCGGCGTGTGGCGCGGCACCGGCGAGGTCGTCTACCCCACGATCGACGGGCCCTTCCACTTCGGCCAGCAGCTCGTGTTCGCGCACGACGGCCGCCCCTTCGTCGCCTACGAGGCCCGGGCGTGGCTGCTCGACGAGGACGGGAAGGTCATCCGGCCCGCCGCGCGCGAGACCGGCTTCTGGCGCCCGCAGCCCGACGGCTCGCTCGAGGTCCTCATCGCCCACGCCACCGGGATCATCGAGGCCTGGTTCGGCGACAAGGGCGACCTGCGCTCCTGGCAGATCGAGACGGACGCGGTGGTGCGGACCCCGTCGGCCAAGGACGTCGTCGCGGCCAAGCGGCTCTACGGCCTGGTGAACCAGGGCGATCTCGCCTACGTCGACGAGCGGGCGATGGAGGGGCAGCCGATGCAGCCGCACATGTCGGCGCTGCTGCATCGCGTGGCGGGCTGAGGCCCGCTCCCTCGTCCCGGTCCGTCGAGCCCTGCTCCGCCGGTTCCCGTGATCGTTCCGAGGGTGACGACGTCGCCGGGGCCTACGACGCTGCGGTCACCCTCGTCGCGATCACGCGGCGCATGATCGTTGCGAGGGTGACCGGAGCGCAGTCGCCGCAGCGGTCCTGTGCCGCGCGCAGCGAGCGTGATGGACCGCTCGCGGGCGGGACTCAGCGGCGGCGGGTCGGGTCCAGCATCCGGTCGACCTCGGCGCGGTCGAGGCCCGCGAGCTTCGCGACCTGGTCGGGGGCGAGGCCCGCGGCGGCCAGCCGGCGGACGACGGCGCCGAGCTCGTCGCGCCGGGTGCGCATCTCCTCGGCGAGCCTGCTCAGCTCCTCCTGCTGGCTCTGCAGCTCGACCGTCGCACCGACCGCGCGGACCGGGTCGTCGAGGAGCACGGCGAGGAGCCGGTCGCGGGCGTCGCCGCGGCGGGGATCGACGACGCCGTTCGGGCTCTGCGCCACCCGGGCCCGGGCCGCGAGCGCCTGCTGGACCGCCGTCGCCACGGTGCGGCTCGACCCGGCCTCCTCCGGCCCGGGCCGCTCGGTCCCCGCCTCCTCGCTCTCGATCTGCCCGGGGGCGGTGCGGTCGAGACCGGCCTCCTCGGGTCCGGCGCTCGCCTGCTCGGCGCTCGGCTGCCCGGCGCTCGCCTGCTCGGCGCCCTCACCTGGCCCGTCGCCGGCGTCCGCCGGGTCGGCCGCTCGGGTCGGCTCGGCGGCGGC